>CAJUFW010000126.1 GCA_910585655.1 uncultured Lachnospiraceae bacterium | reverse complement strand
ACTGATGGTATACACATTTTGTGGATCTCGTTTTCCTGTATAAGAAGCCCAAAAATCTATTCCTCCCCAAACATGTGCTTCCGAAGCCCATCTACTCGTTCCACCACTACAATCCCACACTTCTGGACCTTTTGCCAACTGCTGCAATTCTTCTTTACTGATTACCTCTCCCAGTTGGTAACTCATTCCCTCTGAATTCAGGAAAATCTCCAGTCGAGTAGAACGGCTTCTCGCCAGATACATCTGGTCATGAAGTTCTGGGAACAGTGTAATTAGAACGATGATTAGAAGAACTCTTTCCCATGTTATTTGTATTTTATATCCTCTTTTTTTCCTTTTTAATGCTATTAGCTTGGATAATAACTTTCTTTCCTTTCCCATCTTAATTACACTCTCCTTCCTATCCATCTAGTTCTCTTTAATACTATGATTCCAAACACAAAAAGCTCCCCTCTTATTTCCCAAGGGCAGCTCTCCTATTTCTTTTTTTCTTTTGGTTGGTTTTGTCCTTCCTGAAGCTGTCCTGTTTTCTTTTTAGAATTATATCATTTTACTATAAAATAGGTAAATTATACCACTTCTATTATAAATATTCAATAAAAAAATGTAGTTATTTTATCTTTTTTCTCAAATTAGTTTAACAAATTAGCTTCATGCACTGCAAGCAACCACCGTACTATTCTATAAACTCCATAATGAAAGGAACATCGTTTCATCTTTATATATCCCCTTTGATATAAGATTTGTCTTGCTTCTTCCAGTCCTGTTCCTTCCTGAATTCCATATACTTCTACATCTCTTTCACGAGTATGAATTATCCGAAAAGAAGATTTCTTTTTTGTTTGCAGATACTTTTCTACTCTTACATATTGATCATAGAAATTGGAGCCCTCTCTTTTATATTTCTTTAATAAATAGCCTTTTCCATATTTACATCCTGGATGTCTTTCTAATTCTAAATCCTGTTCTAATTCCTCCTCAGATATTTTACGCCCTAACAAATATCCAGAATTCGTGTTTTTAGCCAAATCCCAAATAACATACTCTGTAAAATATATTAAAAAATAATATTGAAGAATTCCAATGATGATCCAAATAGAAATGGAAAATATTACCTTCAAAAAAATGATTGTTTTTTTTATTCATATTTTTTATCCTCTACTCTCATTCCTGAAGATATCCCATATATCTGAAAATGGTTACATCTTACTATGTATACTCTTATCAAAATATAAACTGTGACATTTTTTACTTAGTTTTTCCTTTTTTGCTTTATTACGTTCACAATAGCCTCCTTACTCCTTCCTTTCATTGACCTTTCTGCTCTTTTTCATAGTTTCTTAGCATTTTCTCATATTCCCAAAAACTATACAACCTCCCCTTTTTTATGCTCATTCCTGAACTAATTCCATATACTTCAAAATCATTTTCAGAAGTATCTATTGCGACTACTCTTTTTATGGAAAAGAAAGAAGCACTAACCAAATAATAACTGCAAAAAAATAGCACGAAATCCCTTTTTCCCATTCCCCATCTTGCTAAAATACTGATTTATTTTTCCCCTCAATTTTTCACTTCCTTTTTTTGTATTCAATTCTTATCCTGTATTATTTTACCTACCATCCTACTAACCTTTTCTTCCATATACTCTAAATAAGAGTATATGGAAAAATAAATTCCCCCTGCTTTACCTTCTATTTCTTCTATATATACCTCAATCCCTCCTTTATAATAATGACTGTAATTATCTTGGTCACTGTTGTAATCATATGCTTTCACCAATTTCCATCCATGTTTGGACATGATGGGTTTAACTTCTTCCATATTCATACCTGGTTTTATCCCATATAGACTCCCTCCCTCATCATATATCCTTATTTCCACCACACGCTGCGGATATGGAAGAAACTCATATGGAAAACGTAATGTTTTAAGGCTCTGTATTGCCCCCGTACAGTATTCACTTTTTAAATAATAACCTGGAAACGGCCATTCTTTACAATGCTCTCTTGGAATAAATTTTTCTTCTAACTCTTTTTTGGAAACCACTGCTCCTATTCGATAAGGTGCTTCTGTATTCCAGTATAACTCCCAACTTGCTACATAAGTCTGCAACTGGAAAATTTGATAAGGCAACGTTACAAGGAACAGCCAAAGCAAAAAGCTAATCTTCTTTTTCTGGCTTAGAGTCCGTTTTTTACACCATTGATTAAACTTGCCCAGGGTTCTCCATCTTTTTTTCTCCTGTTTCAGAAGTCCCTTTTGCTTTGCTAATAACTTTTTCCCTTGATTCATGATTTCATGTTCCCACCTTCCTTCTAAATTTTTTTATTTCCTTTTTGTATTTTATACCTTTTCCCCCTCCATTTCCTTCATTTTTATGTTCCTTTTGTATGCTTTAAGCATCTCTCGATATTCTTTAGAACTATACCATCTTATTCTTATGCTTCCTACTCCACCTCCATGGCTCTCACTACCCATAGTCAAAGAAATTGAAACCATATCTTTCCAATATTCTCCTTCCCATTCTTGATATCCATATTTCTCTAAACAACGTCCCGCCTCCTTTCTACTCATTCCAGGCGAAATTTCATATACCTTAAATTTATCATATAAAAATTCTACCTCTACGACTCGTGGCAAGGATGGGAAAACGTTTGAAAGCCTTTTCACACTGATGGTATACACATTTTGTGGATCTCGTTTTCCTGTATAAGAAGCCCAAAAAGCTGTTCCTCTCCAAATAAGTGCCTCCGAAGCCCATCTACCTGTTTCATCAATGCAATTCAACACTTCCGGACCTTGTGCCAACTGTCGCAATTCTTTTTTACTGATTGCTTCTCCTAGTTGATAACTCATCCCCTCTGAATTCAGGAAAATCTCCAGTCGAGTAGAACGGCTCCTCGCCAGATACATCTGGTCATGAAGTTCTGGGAACAGTGTAATTAGAACAATGATTAGAAGAATTCTTTCCCATGTTATTTGTATTTTATATCCTCTTTTTTTCCTTTTTAATGCTATTAGCTTGGATAATAACTTTCTTTCCTTTCCCATCTTAATTACACTCTCCTTCCTATCCATCTAGTTCTCTTCGATACTATGATTCCAAACTCAAAAAGCTCCCCTTTTATTTCCCAAGGGCAGCTCTCCTATTCCTTTTTTCTTTTGGTTGGTTTTGTCCTTCCTGAAGCTGTCCTGTTTTCTTTTTGAAATTATATTATTTTACTATAAGATAGGTAAATTATACTACTTTTATTATAAATATTCAATAAAAAATATGTTTATTTTATCTTTTTTTTATTCTTTTTTCATAGACAAATCTCCCCCTATGAACCTTGTACCAACTGCTGCAATTCTTTTTTGCTGATTACCTCTCCCAGTTAATAACTCATTGCCCTGCCCAGAGGGCTTTTTCTACTAGAAGGAAAAAGCACCCATAAGACCATCATTATCTAGTCTTACGGGTGCGCTCCGCACGGCTTTCTTAAATGCTCTTCCCACCTTAGAATCCGGAGAAAGGCTTATTCTTTACAACTTTAACTCCACTTCTACCACTGTATCCACCTCATCCGGTAAAAACGGCGCGGCTGAAAGCTCTACAAATGCCACGTCCTGGTAGTTATTTACAATCCAGTTGTTTGCTATCTTCCGTTCGCTTCCGTCTGCCAGCAGCCGTACTTTTTTGATTTCCGCCGGGCAGACCCCATAAAGGGGAACCGCACCAATTGCAGGCTCCATAATGTGATAATACAGCTTGTTTCCTTTTCGGGTAATACGACCATTTTCCGGCTTTGGCAGCTCCGCCTTGCCGCAGCCATAGATCGACGCGCCATTTTTCTTCATCCATGCCCCGATTTCCGATAGGATCTGCAGAGATTCCACAGGAATATTGCCACGGGCATCCGGACCTACATTTAAAAGCAGGTTGCCGTTTTTGCTCACGCACTCTACCAACTTTTTAATCAATGTAGAGGCAGGCTTGAAGTTTTTATCCTTTGCATGATAACCCCAATTATCGTTCATAGTCACGCAAGCCTCCCATGCTACATCCCGCCCCTTTTCATTCTGGATGCCATACGGCGGAATGATTTGTTCCGGGCTTACAAAATCGCCGCTGTAGTCTTTTGGCTTTTCGGTAGCAATTGAGCCAAAGCCCTCTCCGCTTACCTCCAGGCGGTTGTCCAGAATAATATCCGGCTGATAATGCCGTACCATCTGTACCAGTTCTGTTCCCCTCCAAGCCTCACCCCGCAGATCTCCATAGGAAAAATCAAACCACATAATATCCAGCCTGCCGTAATTGGTACATAGTTCCTTCACCTGACCATGCAAATAGCCCAGATAACGGTTAAAATCCCGCGCTGCCTCCCGCTCTCTTTCCGCCTCACAGTTTCGCATTGGATGGTGCAGATCACCATAATGTGGATAATCCAGATGGTGCCAGTCCAGCAAGGAATAGTAAAGCCCTACCTTCAATCCTTCTGCCCGAAAAGCTTCTAAAAATTCTCGTACCAAATCCCGTCCGCAAGCTGTTTTCGTTGATTTCCACTC
Source organism: uncultured Lachnospiraceae bacterium (assembly GCA_910585655.1). GTDB lineage: Bacteria > Bacillota > Clostridia > Lachnospirales > Lachnospiraceae > MGBC131033. Next base: position 5,716 of record CAJUFW010000126.1, on the reverse strand, counting down.
GGTTAGCTGGCTGTCAAACAGGCAGAACCCATCGTGGTGCTTCGCTGTCAGCACCGCATACTTCATTCCAGCCTCCTTTGCCGCCCTTGCCCATGCTTTCGGATCATAATCTACCGGATTGAATTCTTCAAAAAACGACAAATATTCCTCCTCTGGCATCTGCTCTAAAGAACGAACCCATTCCCCCCGCGCCGGGATGGCGTAAAGTCCCCAATGAAGAAACATTCCAAACCGATCCTGCCGATACCATTCCATCCGTTTTTCATAAGCATTTCGATCAAACATTTGCCTATCCTCCTATTCTTTCCTTTTTTCTTCTTTCTTTTTATTTCAGTATGACACACTTCTCTGTGAAATGCAAATTCCCTATAACTATCTATAATAAGTTGCAACTTCTCTATTTTTATGCTAAACTGGAAAAAATTTTTGTATCATAGATAGAAACATTCAAAGGAGTTTTTTATTATGAACCGAACGGAACCTTGTATCTTAATGAATATGGTTATGATATACGATCAGGAAGGTAATGTGCTGGTGCAGAATCGTCTTAACCCAAACTGGGCAGGGATCTGCTTTCCAGGGGGTCATGTTGAACCAGAAGAATCCTTTGTCCTTTCTGCCATCCGGGAAATCAAGGAGGAAACCGGGCTGGATATCCGTGATTTACAGCTTTGCGGAATACGTCAATGGAGAACCCCCGCTCCTGCGGATTCCCCAGACGGAAAGGCCACCCGCTGTATTGTCCTGCTCTACAAAACCTGCCATTTTTCCGGTGAACTGCGTTCCTCGGAGGAAGGCGACGTATTCTGGATAAAACGGGCGGATTTACTACATCAAAAGCTGGCGCACAACTTTCACTATATTGTAGAAATCATGGAAAATGAAGGACTATCGGAAAATTATATTACAAAAGTAGACGGAAAATCAGTGAATATTCAATATTAAAAGAAAGGGTATATAGATGGCTGCTTTTATAAAAGGGAAAGAACTATGTAAAAATTTTTTCTTTGACGTTGCAAAACCAATCTTGGATACCTATTATCCGGCGCTTTCCTATTCTGTCGGCTTGATTGGCTCACCTTTTCCGAACATCGCCTTTTGTCCCTTGTCTCCGGCACCCTATTTGTAGATAACCTGAACATGTCAAAGCAGCTTGCTCCTTTACGTTATTATCCTAATGACGTCAGACTCTATTTGATTGCCTCTAATTGGGATATTATCGCATCGGAACAAGCTTTTATGAAGCGCTGCGGTCAATGCAAGGACGAGATCGGCTCTCTTTTGATTTGCGCCAGAATTGCCGAAAGACTGATGTGCCTGTGCTTCCTTTATGAAAAACGCTATGCCCCTTACAGCAAATGGTTCGGTACTGCCTTTGGTCAGTTAGATATTGCCGCCCCTTTAAAAACTCTGCTGACTACGGCTTTACATAGCCAAACTTTAGAGCTACGGGAGGACGCGCTTGTCAAAGCACAGGCTTTTGTTGCCGATAAATTTGCCGAAGCAGTCTCGCAAAAGCTTACCGGCACCAGTCTGGCACAGCTTCCTTTGATTGGGATTTTCAGCCAGCCGGGCGGTTTAAGCGCAGTTTCTGACGATTCCAGATACCAGCAAAATATCCGGAATTTTTTTCTAAAACACTATAAAATCAATATTTCCGCGGTCGTTTGATCCCGCCCCGCCGCTTCAAGCCAAATCCGTGCAAATAGATCTCTGGGGTATTGATCCGCCCGTCCTCTGTTTCAAAAAAAATCCCCAAAATTTTAAGGACATCTAAAAGTTCCTCTGGGGTTCGTCCCGGCAATGCCGCACGCTCTTCTTGCGACCAGTTTTCAGGCAGTAAATATCCTAAGAATTCTGCCCGGTTCATTAACATAGACTGCCCTATTAGCTTTTTCCTCAATATCTCCAGCCATCCATACTCTTCTTCAACCAGTACCTTTACTCTGTCCTTAGATACCTCGGACAAAGCAGCCTGCAGCCTGGAAGAATGAAGCAGCCTCTCCTCCTCCAGAGCCTCCACTTCCATCTCATGTCCTCTCTGCTCCATAGCAGCAAAAACAAAACATTTTAAAAATGGTCTGGGAGAAAGTTCACCATTTGCATCCTGAATATGATTTGGCACCCAAGTATAGCTATATCCCTTTTTCGGCGTTTTTCCCATATATCTGCCGATCATTTTTTCCACCAGCTCCTGGAAAGAAATATCCTGGCTCCCAGGTAGGTATCCTAGCACTTCCTCTTTTTTTAACAGCAAATCCGGAATGCTTTTTAAATAATCAAGCAAAAACGGATTTCCGCAGTTTGCCAAACGCTTTACCAAAAGCCGGTAAAGAGATAAGGAGTCCCATTGTAGCTCCAAACGATACGCACGCATTTTAGAAGAATCTATAAAACGCAACGCCTTGGCATTATATAGATCGCTTCGTAAAAAAATCTTTGTTTTTAAATTTTGCCAGCGGTTATTATGAGTAAACCAAAAATTTAATAGGCTACGGCAAAAAAGAAATAAATTCCCATATTCCTGACAGATTCGATCCAGTTCGTCATACGTAATATAAATTTGCTCCCCTATCTGTTCAAAGTATTGATCGCAGCGATCCAAAAAAGCCTCCCAACTTTCTTGGTGAAATGCCATCCAGACCAGCCATTTTTCAGGCATGGAACTATATTGACACAAATATTCTGCTTGTTCCTTGCCCAAAAACTGCTCTGCCGCCGCTGCTACTTCCTCATCTCCTGCAAAATCCCTTAACAGCACAGCGCATAGAAGCCCTGCCCAAAAGCAAGTAACCTGTCCTTCATCCTGTCCTTTTGCATAATGATCACAGACAAATTTCGTCGGAAAATATCTGCTTCCTTTTCCTGATGACTGATAACCAACTAAAAACCGTGCCTTCTTCAATTTCGTATACCGTCTCCGGTCTGCCTCACCAAGTACATGCTCCAGACCTCCCTTTGAGGTCAGCATACGAAACAATTCTGATTTTCCTGCGCCACGCCCTCCTGTGACCAAAAATACTTTTGGATCTGCTAGTTTGCTATAGCTTCTCAATGGCAGAAAATACGAAAATAAATTCTCTTCGTCCTCTGCAGAGGCATTTTCTGGGGCAATACTAGAAATTGCTTCCAATACTGACAATTTTTCTTCTAATGTCACAACAACTCCCCCTCCCCAAACCAATTTTCTATCCGGTCAAGCAGACCTTTATAAGCCTCCACCGTTAAATGCTCTGCAAATACCCTGACCCGTTCATCTTCCCCTGCACTGCCAGTCGAATAAAGCGTAACCTCTTGCCGCAAGGCGCTGTCAAAAGGTAAATATACTGGTGCATGCGCTATATTAACCGCGTCCTTTCCCGGAAGCGGTTCATCCTCCAAATAATATTGTTCCACACAAACGTCATAGGCTTTTTGTAAAAAACTCTCCTTCGCCTGAAGCCATGTATCTGCCGTACTGACATCACACATACAATCTACAAGGATCACCGGGACATTATCACTGTGGCTCTCTGAAATCGTATGGAGAACCTGCGCCAATCCGTCCCAGGACTGCCGCGACTGGTTTCCAAACAAAACCACACCATGCGGAAGCTGCGTCACGGCAATTCCACCCATATCGTGGAATCCGGCTCTGGAATCAATTAAAATATAATCTATGAAATACGTCTCACTTAGCTGCTGCAGCATATGATACAAGGCATCTCTTAAAGCTCCTTCTCTATGATCCTGGAAATCAATCCTGGCGAGCTTTTGCAAATAATACTCGTCTACTTTTCCTGCAGGCAGCACATAGAGACTTCCATCATTCTCTCGCAATAGACTGGGTTCTGTTACATCCATCACATAATTCATGATAGTTTCCCCCGTGGATAAGGGACTTTCCAGTAAATAATCCAATACCCCTCTATCGATTGCCGTTTCTTCAAAAAACAGCGTCGCCAATCCAGGCACTTCAATATCCATATCCACCAGCATTACATGTCTCCCTTTCCGCACTAGTTGCAAGGCTATGCTGGCTACGGCTGTTGTCCTCCCCATTCCTCCTTTAAAAGAATAAAAAGAAACAATTTTTGGCTTCCTTCCTTGCAACGCATCCTCATATGACCAAGCGGCATCCTGATCATATGGATAGGAGATCCATGCTTTTTTAGAAATTGGGCGTTCTGATAAGTAAAACTGAATTCCTTCTTTTATCTCCCACTCTTTTCTTTCTTCTTTTAATAAATCAAACATCGGTTGTAAATATCTCCTCTGTTTGGCTGGCATATTTTCCCAGTAAAGTTTCCCCCCATAATATCCCTGCAAGTTTCCCTGCACCAACTGCTCCAGCGTATTTCGCCCCTCTTCCTCAGGATAACTTGTACTCTCCAGCAAAAAAGACAACTTACCAAACACGTCTCGGATGACTGTGACACTTTTAAGCAGCGCCCGCTCCTGCCAGCTTAAAATAACCCTTTGCGCAACTTCCAGCTCGTTATTGAATGTTACTACCATTGTTTCCCTCCCTATCAGCACCGCTTTAAATATATCCATCTACATGTTGCCTTATCATTTCCTGGAGTAAGAACTGACCTGTCTCTCTTCCAGCCTCCACATCCGCTTGCTGGAATTGACCCGTCCTTGCATACCTTCTTTCCGGATGATTCTGGAACAAAACTGTTGGCAGCATAAAACCCTGCAATTTCAACCCCAAAACTGGATCCAGTAAAACAGACTGGTCATATACAAGAAATATATACAAATCCTGAAATAGCTCTCCACCTTTATGCCCATATTTTCTTTTGAGAATATCTTCTCTGTTTTCTCCTAGATAGCATCCCAGCAAAGCTTTTAATGCACATTCTACGGAATTTCCATACAAATAAAGTGCATTATCATAACATTCTTCCCCTTGCAAAATAGTCCCATCTATATAATGACGGATTGCTGCATCATAAAAATCAGTTCCCATCTTATTTGTTCCCCTTTTTAATAAGCCAGTGTTCTTTTTCCCCTTAGTATACTACATTTCCTATTTTTTTACAAGCAAGCGCCAAAAGAAAAACGCCCTGTGTAGTCGTCCTTTTTCAAACCACACAAGACGTTCCTTATATTGCACAAATTCTATATAGCTTTTACAGGCTACTTTACAATTTCTTCCCCACAAACAGCAAATGATTACTCCGTCCCAGCATTTCCGGCTTTTCACAGCAATAAAAATGATATCGCAAATACTGCTGATAGCTCTCCTTATCCATCTGGTTAATCCGCTCTGCCAGCAGCTCACTCACCCCGTCCGAGGCAATCTCCTTCTGCACGAAGAGCCCGCCCTTTGTCAGCATCGCCCGGCACTGATCCAACGTGAAAAACACAAATGGAAAGTCCTCTACCTTAAATGTTTCATGATCGTACTGACCATTTTTAAAATAATCGGAATCATAACCGAACTCCGTTAAAATCACCATATCATTAGAAATAAAAGAAACAAACAAGGTGCCTTCCTTTTTACACACACGCTTTGCCTGCACGATACACTGCTGCCTGTCCTCCTCCCGGCTCAAATGATACAAAGGACCAAACAACAATACCACGTCAAAGCTTTCCTCCTCATAAGCAGACAAATCCAAAGCATTTCCCTGCCTAAGCTGTATACGCTCCCGTACAATATCCTTTGTCTTCGTGAAGTGCTATACTAAAGTTGTAACGGGAGTGGCTAATGAGATATAATAAAAAT
>CAJUFW010000125.1:3617-10412 GCA_910585655.1 uncultured Lachnospiraceae bacterium | reverse complement strand
TATTAGGAACATCCTTTTGCCCCAATACGATTTCATAATCGTTTGTTACGGCATCCTCCCGTACCATCCGGCAAACCGTCAGTTCTATCGTATCTCCTGGCTTACATTCTTGTAGATAGGCGTTCAGTGCTGACATTGTAAAAATTTGTTTGCCGTCCGCCTGTAAAATGACGTCTCCCGTTCTTAGCCCTGCTTCTGCAGCCGGAGAAGCATTTTTTACCTCCGCTATATAGACGCCTCCGGTAACAGACAACCGTTCCGCCAGCGTCTCCGTCAAATCCATGCCGACTACCCCCAGATAACTTCTCGGTGTCTGATTTAACAGCATTTCTAACAGCGGATTGATCTTAGAAATAGAAAGAGCGGTACAAAGCCCGGAATTTTCCTCCAGTTTTCGAGTAATGATCCCGATGATCCGTCCGTCCATATTGACGATAACGCCTTCGCCCTCTTTTGACAAGATCATATCCGTTTGAAACAAAGCCAGTTTATTATCCGGCACATAGGCATAATTTTCCCGGTTCGTCACCATCCCTAGTAGCATCGACCCCTGAAAACCGTTAGGATTGCCCAGTGCCAATACCGGCTCGCCGACTTCCATCGAATACGACTCCCCTAACGGTGCCGGGGAAAGTTCCTCCGATACCCTCTCCGGCAAGTCCGAACGCCGTACGGTTACGACCGCCAGTCCGATATCCGTATCCCCATCCCGGAAGGAAGCAGAAGCAGACACTCCTTGTTCAAAGGTAATACGGATTTCACTCGCCTTTCCAATCCGATCATAGCTTACTAAAATATAGACCAGCTTTTCATCCACCGCTAAAATCAGCCCTGATGTTTCTGCCTCGGTCGCATAAGGGTTTTGGAACCAGTCGATTCCATTGGTAATATTCGTCACCTGTACCACCGATTTGCCAATCTCCTCTGCCATCTGACTGATTTCATGATAAATATTTTTAAAATCAGACAAATTCCCTTCTATTCTCTGCTCTACAATCACAGGCTCCTGCTGACCGCCTGTTTCCGAATCTGTCCCGCCAGGAGGAAGGGAAGTGTCCGGATTCTCCTCCCCTTCAGGCGTATCGTCCTCGTTTCCTTCACCAGAGCCCTCCGGCTTAGCAGAATCCTCCAAGTCCTCTGCATTGCCCTGAGAATCGGAATCCTCCGGTTCCTTTGGATCGTCTTTTTCCGGCATGTCGTTTTGATTCTGGTCTATCCCGTCCGGAAGCCAGATTCCTTCGCCTGGTATCTCTCCTTGCTCTGCTTTCCCCAACCACTTTGATATCCATGGCGCAGCGCCGTAAAATACCATACAGGCAGCCAAACCAAACACCGCTCCCAAAAGGAGCGAAGTTCCGGTCAGCGACAACAGCCTCTTCCATTTTTTCCGTTTGCTCGGCACTACTTTTTCCTGAATAAACTGATACTCACCCTTTTCCCTTCTGTTCTCATCTGTAAGCATAAGCCTCTCCTTTACGAAACCCCGCCGTTTTTCTCCCTCATGCTCGCATCTCGCCTTCACTGTTATTTAGCATTATACCATTTTGTAAACGGTTTCTCAAGGATTTATTCTCGTTTTTCTACGCTTCCTGCAATTTTTGCTTTCGCTTTCCCAAAAAATATGGTATGCTGGTAACAGTTCCCGGCAGCCCAAATCAATATCATAACGCATTGTATTTATAGAAAGGTATGAAAGCAATATGAATGAAAAAGCACTCCATACTTTGGAGTTTGACAAGATCATCCAGAAGTTAGAAGATTTGGCAGCTTCTCCAATGGCAAAGGACCTCTGTCGGAGATTAAAGCCTTCCTCTCATCTGGCAAATATTAAAACCTGGCAGCAGGAAACAGCGGATGCCCTCTCCAGGATTTTACAGTCCGGGCGTCTCTCCTTTTCCGGACTGACAGACATCCGCCCTTCTGTCATGAGATTGCAGGTAGGCGGTATTTTAGGGATGGGTGAGCTGTTAGACGTCAGCCGTTGTTTAGACGTTACCCTGCGGGTTAAAAGCTTTTTCCAGAAACGTTCTGATGAATTAGAACCAGACAGTTTGTCGGAGCGTTTTTCTTTCCTGGAACCAATGTCGCCAATCAACAATGAAATTAAGCGTTGTATCCTTTCCCCGGAGTTAATGGCAGACGACGCCAGCTCCGGTCTGAAATCCGTCCGTCGGGCGATTACCAACGCCAACAATAAAATCAAAGATCAGCTTAGCTCGATGGTCAACGACGCCGCTGGGAAAGGGCATCTTCAAAACAACATTGTCACTATGCGGAACGGACGCTATTGCCTTCCAGTCAAGCAGGAACACCGGGGACAGATACCAGGAATGATTCACGACCAGTCCTCTTCCGGCTCTACGGTTTTTATCGAACCGATGGCAGTCGTCAAGCTCAATAACGAGCTGGCTGAATTAGCACTTCAGGAGCAAAAAGAAATCGAAAAGGTACTTGCCGATCTGAGCAACCAAATCGGTGAACATGTCGAAGAACTGGTCTATAACTTAAAAACCTTAATCGAAGGCGACTTTATTTTCGCCAAAGCCGAGCTGGCAAAGCAAATGCAGGCTTCCCAGCCGATTTTTAACGAAGAACGCCGGATCCGGATCAAACGGGGACGCCATCCGTTAATCGACCCCAAAAAAGTCGTACCGATTGACGTCCATTTAGGACAGGACTTTAACCTGCTCGTCATCACCGGACCAAACACCGGCGGAAAAACCGTTTCTTTAAAGACCGTAGGGCTTTTGACCTTGATGGGGCAGGCAGGGCTTCATATCCCGGCTTTTGACCAGTCGGAGCTGGGCGTATTTGAAGAAGTGTTTGCCGATATCGGAGACGAGCAAAGCATCGAACAGAGCCTTAGTACGTTTTCCTCCCATATGGTGAATACCGTGCATATTTTAGAACACGCCGACCAACATTCCCTTGTTCTCTTTGACGAACTAGGCGCCGGTACCGACCCGACGGAAGGCGCGGCTCTGGCTATGTCTATCCTTTCCTGGCTTCATGCTCTTGACGCCAGGGTAATGGCAACCACACACTACAGCGAGTTAAAAGTGTTTGCTCTTACGACTCCGGGCGTCTGCAATGCCAGCTGTGAATTCAGCTTGGAAACTTTGCAGCCGACATACCGCCTTCTGATCGGTATCCCTGGCAAGAGCAACGCCTTTGCCATTTCCTCCAAGCTTGGGCTTCCGGATCATATCATCCAGGATGCCCAGACGCGGATCGATACCAATGAGCAGAAATTTGAAGACGTCATTTCGGAATTAGAGGACAGCCGGAAAACCATGGAAGCAGAGCAGGCGCAAATCGCCGCCTACCGCGCCGAAGCCGAGCAGCTAAAAAAAGAGTTAGAACAGCAAAAAGAAAAACTCGCCGCCGGAAAAGAGCGAATTATGTCAGAAGCCAAGGAGGAAGCCGCCAAAGTCCTGCAGGAAGCCAAGGACTATGCAGATGAAACCATTAAAAAATTCCAGAAATGGGGAATGTCCGGCAACGCCAGAGAAATGGAGCAGGAGCGGAACGAACTGCGAAACCGCCTGAAAGAACATGAACAGAAAAATGGTCTGGTTTCCCGTTCCAGCAATAAAAAACTTTCTGCCGGCGATCTGCATATCGGAGATGCCGTACAGGTTTTAAGCCTGGGACTGCGCGGCACGGTCAGCACCTTGCCAAACGCCAAAGGAGAACTGTTTGTCCAAATGGGAATTCTCCGTTCCCAGGTCAGCCTTACCGATTTGGAGCTGATTGACGAGCCGACGGTTTCCGGTCCATCGATCCAAAAAAGCGGCAGCGGCAAAATCAAAATGTCCAAAAGTATTTCTATCCATCCGGAACTAAACCTGATCGGCAAGACGACCGACGAAGCGGTTTACCTTCTGGACAAATATTTAGACGATGCCTACCTTGCTCATCTGCCTCAGGTTCGTATCATTCATGGGCGAGGCACCGGAGCGTTGCGGAATGCGGTTCATGCCAGACTCAAGCGCACAAAATATGTAAAATCTTTCCGAATCGGTGAGTTTGGCGAGGGTGATCACGGCGTGACGATCGTAGAATTTAAAGACTGAACGTTATCAAATGATGGAACCAGAAAGGGGAGCTACCATGGTCTCAAAACAAAAAATTTTAATCGTAGACGATGACGAAAATATCGCCGAGCTGATTTCTCTCTATTTGATCAAAGAATGTTTTGACACCCGGACGGCGGTGGACGGAGAGGAAGCGCTTACTTTGTTTCGGGAATATGAGCCGAATCTGATTCTGCTTGATCTGATGCTGCCGGGTATCGACGGCTATGAGGTCTGCCGGGAAATCCGCAAGACCTCCTCCGTGCCGATTATCATGCTTTCCGCCAAAGGGGAAATTTTTGACAAGGTACTGGGCTTAGAGCTGGGGGCAGACGACTATATGATCAAGCCCTTTGATTCTAAAGAGCTGGTCGCACGGGTAAAGGCTGTCCTACGGCGCTTTACCCAGGCGGCTCCCAAGCCCGCCGATTCTGACAAGCCGGTCGGAGAGTTTGTGGAATATCCAAACCTGCTGATCAATCTGACCAACTATTCTGTTTTGTATCTGGGGGAAAACATCGACATGCCGCCAAAGGAGCTGGAACTCCTGTATTTCCTGGCTTCTCATCCAAACCAGGTATTTACCAGAGAGCAGCTTTTGGATCATATCTGGGGCTATGAATACATTGGAGACACCCGTACCGTAGACGTCCATATCAAACGGCTCCGGGAAAAGATCAAAGATCAGGATACTTGGAGACTGGCAACTGTCTGGGGAATCGGCTATAAATTTGATACCCATAAAAATTAACACAATGCTGGAAAAGACGGGGGATTTTTATGAGACCGACGCTTCTGTTTAAATTTACGATTTGCTATTTTATTATTCTGCTTAGCTCCCTGCTGATTATGAACACCTATGGAGTGCGGAAAATCGAAAGCCTGATGATCAAAAACAAACTGGAAGCGCTGCAGCAGGAGGCTTCCGTCATTTCCAGCGGCTATATGGAAAGCTATTACCGCGGGACGATGAGTTTAATCAACCTTTCCTCCCAGCTTAAAACCATTGACACCTTTGCCGACGCCCGAATCTGGATTGTGAACCGGGAACGCTATATCATTTCCGATACCCGCAACTCCGATGTAAAAAGACCCCGTTTAAGCGAGGAATTTCTCAGTCAGGATTTCAGTTTTCATGTACAGATCCCCGAATTGGTAGAAGAGGAATCGCTTTGTGTCATTCATCCGGTCAATCTGAACTTTGAGCTAAAGGGTTATATTATTTTGCTTTCTCCGGTCGGCAGCATCAAAGCCCCCAGTTATTATTACGTCGATATTCTGACCGCCTGTCTGCTGCTGATTTCCATCGTCTTTTTATTCGTCATGTTTTACTTGTACTACATTTCTATCGTGCCGCTGCGCCAGACGATCAAAGCAGCCAGAGAATATGCGGACGGACACTTGGATTACAAGATGAAAGGACGGCGCAGACATGATGAATTCCGGGATCTGGGTGATACGATTGAATTTATGGCTACAGAGCTAAACCAAATGGAAGAATACCAGCGCAAATTTATCGCCAATATTTCCCATGATTTTCGCTCTCCTCTGACTTCGATCAAAGGCTATGCAGAAGCGATTATGGACGGTACGATTCCCCCGGAGCTATATGGAAAATATTTAGGAATCATTTGTTTTGAAACAGAACGGCTAACCAAGCTGACCTCTGAACTGATGGAATTAAACAATTTTGACAGCTGCCATGTGATGCTTGATATCACTACCTTTGATATCAACCAGATTGTCAAGCAGACTGCCGCCAGCTTTGAAGGCACCTGCCGCAGCAAACGGATTACGTTAAATCTGACCTTTTCCGACCATTACTCTCTGGTAGACGCCGATATGGGAAAAATCCAGCAGGTACTTTATAACCTGATCGACAACGCTATCAAATTCAGCCCTCACGATTCTTCGATTGACGTTTCTTCTTATGAAAAGGGAACCAAGGTTTTTATTTCAGTCAAGGATCATGGCACCGGTATCCCAAAAGACAGCGTGAAACGTATCTGGGAGCGGTTTTATAAACTGGATACTTCCCGCGGCAAAGACAAAAAAGGGACAGGGCTTGGCCTGTCCATCGTCAAAGAAATCATCAATACACATGGAGAAAATATCAACGTCATCAGTACAGAGGGCGTCGGAACCGAATTTATTTTTACCCTGCCGCAGCATTCAGAGGAATTCTAAGAGTTCCTCCAATGCAGGCGATGAAGATTTCCGGCTAGATTCATCTCGGAAAAGTTATTCTGACGCAGCGCTTCATAAACCACAACCGCTACGGAATTGGCAAGATTCAAAGAGCGAATATCACCTATCATCGGAATCCGGATTGCGGTTTTCTCATACTCTACTAAAATTTCCTCCGGAATCCCTGCGCTTTCCTTGCCAAACATGATATAACAATCCGGTTCATAAGAAACTTCGGAATAAACCTGTCTGGCTTTGGTCGTCGCCATATAAATCGGCGCGGCGGGATTCCTTGCTAAAAAGTCCTGCCAGTTGCGATACACTGTCACATCCAAATCCCTCCAGTAATCCAGTCCCGCACGGCGTACCGCTTTCTCGTCAATCTGAAATCCAAGAGGCTCAATCAGATGCAGCCTGCACCCGGTTGCCACACAGGTTCTGCCGATGTTCCCGGTATTCGCCGGAATCTCCGGCTCATATAATACTACATTTAGTGCCACTACTTTTCTCCTCCTTCAAAGGAAAGATCGGA
>CAJUFW010000125.1:0-3607 GCA_910585655.1 uncultured Lachnospiraceae bacterium | reverse complement strand
ATGCCGCTTTACAAAACGTTCCATTCGTTCCATCGCCGCCTTTAGGTTTTCGATCGAATACGCATAAGAAATCCGTACAAAGCCCTCTCCACAGGCGCCAAAAGCCGTTCCTGGTACAACAGCTACCTTTTCCTCTTCCAACAGCTTTAAAGCAAATTCATCTGCCGTCCATCCAAACTGACTGATATTCGGAAAAACATAAAATGCCCCAAATGGTTCAAAACAAGGCAGCCCCATCCGCCTGAGTGCTGCTACCAGATATTTTCTACGCTGGTCGTAAGCAGCACGCATTTCTTCTACATCTCCATCGCCATGACGAAGCGCCTCTATCCCCGCATACTGCGCCTGCGTAGGCGCGCACATAATCGCAAACTGATGAATCTTTAGCATCTGTTCCATAATCACTGCCGGAGCCGCCGCATACCCTAACCGCCAGCCGGTCATCGCATATGCCTTAGAAAATCCGTTGATCAGCACACATCGTTCTTTCATACCCGGAAAAGAAGTGATGCTGACATGATTCGTTCCATAAGTCAGTTCGGAATAAATTTCATCCGTTAAAACAAAAATATCCCGCTCTTTTATCACCTCTGCCAAAGGAGCCAAATCCTCTCCGGTCATCATTGCCCCGGTCGGATTATTTGGATAAGGCAGCACAAGAATCTTTGTTTTCTCAGTAATTGCTGCTTCTAACTCCTGCTTTGTCAGTTTAAATTGATGTTCTTCTTTTAAAGGAAGCGGCACCGGTATGCCGCCTGCTAATTGGGTACATGGCAGATAAGAAACATAGCTTGGCTGAGGAATCAGTACTTCGTCTCCCGGATCTAACATCGCCCGCAGAGCAAGATCAATCGCCTCGCTGCCGCCTACTGTCACCATCACTTCGTGTACCGGATCGTAGCTGACCTGGCAGCGCCGTTCCAGATAACGGGCAATTTCCCGCTTTAACTCCGGCAGCCCGGCATTGGAGGTATAATGCGTCCTGCCGCGCTCTAACGAGTAAATTCCTTCCTCTCTGATATGCCAGGGAGTATGAAAATCCGGCTCTCCCACTCCTAAGGAAATAGCGCCTTTCATTTCGGAAACCGCGTCAAAAAATTTTCGTATCCCGGACGGTTCTATTTCCTGTATGATTTGATTCAATGGATTTCTCAAGGCGTAATCAACATCCTTTCATCTTTTTCATCCTCGACCATCGGGATGCCATGCTCTTTGTACTTTTTCAGCACGAAATGGGTTGCGGTACTAAGTACAGACTCCATCGGCGCCAGTTTACTGGAAACAAAGCTGGCAACCTCCTTCATCGTCCTGCCTTCTACAATCACCATCAAATCATAATCGGCAGACATCAGATAGACATATTGTACTTCCTCAAATTTGTAAATCCGATCTGCCATATAATCAAAACCGACTCCTCGGCGCGGCGCTACTTTTACTTCAATCAACGCCGTTACCTTTTCTATCGTCGTCTTGTCCCAGTCAATAAGCGTCGGATAGCCGCAGATCACTTTTTCCTCTTCCATTTCCTGGATTTCTGTCCGGATAATCTCCGGTTCTACTGCCAGCATATCCGCTAAATCCTGTATAGTCAGCTTACTGTCTTTATCCAGAGCCTTTAAAATATCATTCCTGAGAGTTTGTTTTTTTGCTGTTTCTTGCTCTATCATCGTCTGATTGATAACCTCGTTTCTTTATTCCTAGCGGTACGGTTCTAAATATCTCCGCTCTTCCCCAAAGCGTACTATCCGATCCCGTCCCTCCTCTATTGTCCCTATAAGGGCGGCGGGAATTCCTTCCTGCCGTAGCTTCTTTACCAATGCTTCTCCCTGTCCGGTCACTATCAAAAATGCACCTCCGGAAGCAATCTGATAAGGATTTTGTTCCAAAAAATCAGTCAACTCGATCGTCTCCTGCCGAATCGGAATCTGATACAAAAAAATCTCCATCCCTTTGCCGACGCTTTCCCCTAACTGCCACAAAGCGTCTAGTATACCGCTCTCTCCGGCAGCATACATCGCAGTCGCGCCATATTCCAAAGCCAGCTTCTGTTCCATCCTTGGAAGTCTTTTTATCTCATACTGCTCTATTTTCCGGCAAAAATGCAGCGGGAAGCGTGCCATTGCCGCTTCCTGCCTCTCTTCAATCAATCTTTGTGTTCCCTCTAAGCCAGCCCAACCAGTCATCACAATACTTTCTCCCGCCCATGCTGACGGCTGCAATGACCTTCCCCCATTATCGGGACGCTGACCATCCGGTACTGCCGACGGACAACAGCTTCTTCCAATCACTGTTACCTGTAATAACATCTCCTGTACCGTTGACAACACATAGGGTTCTATCTGCATCAAATCCAGACCATAGCCAGCACATTCCTGCTCCAAGGCAGCTACTTTGCCGCGAAGTGTCGGTTCTGGTGTTCCCTCTGGTAGCAGCAGGGTAGCCGTAATCCCAATCGGCTCACAGGCAGCAGCCAATACCTGACGCAGCGCCGGTAGCAGCCCTGTTCTCTCCTCTATCTGTGCAGACAGCAGGCTATACTCCCCGCTGTCCGCCGTCAAAAGTCTGCCATAGCAGCAACCGCTTCTCATCGAAACAAGCTCTTCCCGTCTATGACGGATTTGCTTTAAAACAGAACGCTTCCACACAGCCTCCGGCAGCCTTCCTGGTGATAGTCCTTCGGTTTGTAATTCCATAGACCTATCCTTTCCATCCTATTCTGTCCCAGAAGTAGTATCCTCTGTACCTTCTTCATCCTCCGGAAGAGTTTCTTCCCCTTCTCCTGTGTTATCCTCTCCCTCCAGAGACTCTTCCTCAGGTGGAATTTCAATAGGAGGCTCCTCTTCTTCCGGCTTCTTTGTGTCTTCCTCCTCTTTGTCGTTGTTGTCTCCGCTGTTTGTCGTTTCGTTCTTGTCTTTATCTTTGTCCTTATCTTTATCCGTTTTGTCTTTATCCTTATCCGTTTTATCCTTGTCTTTATCTTTATCTTTGTCTTTGTCCTTATCTTTGTCCTTGTCCTTATCTTTGTCCTTGTCTTTATCTTTGTCCTTGTCTTTATCTTTATCCTTGTCTTCTTCCTCTTTCTCTTCTTCTTTGGTTCCCTTTGTTACATACCTTGGAGAAGCATTGTAATAACTGGAATTTACCAGTTCCCGGCTTATCAGCTTGTCATTTTCATACGTCAGCTTGTAAAGCTCTGCAGAATATCCGACAAAGGCGCCTTGTGTCACCTGTTCATAGGAAGTTGGCTTAGTCGGATCTTCCTTCACGATATCTTCTCCTGGCTGTCTTACCGCCGTCGTCTTAGATTCAAATTCGACCCTGCGATTCTTTACATCACGGGTTTCACAGCCGTAAATATTAAAGGTAATCTTACCATTTCCGGCAATACCTTCTACATAAATCGGCAAATCCAGGTTATTGCGGAATTTAAGATCCTTATAATCTCCTGCAATCGCCGCATCTCTTGACAGAGGAACATAATTGACTGTCATCGAATGGTTCTTCCGCTCTACTACTTCTAATTCCGCATACAAAACCGCATTATAAAGCGTCGTAGAAACCTGGCAGATTCCGCCGCCGATGCTGTCCACTACCTCGCCAAGATCGG
>CAJUFW010000124.1 GCA_910585655.1 uncultured Lachnospiraceae bacterium | reverse complement strand
TGTGTCTGCTGATTTGCCTGAGCCAGCATAGACTGCGCTGCCTGCTGAAGAATGGTATTCTTGCTGTAGTTTACCATCTCGTTTGCCATGTTTACGTCACGGATACGAGATTCGGAAGCCTGCAAGTTTTCAGCCGTGTTATCATCATTTGCAATCGTATGCTCCAGACGATTCTGCAGAGAACCCAGTTTGGAACGTTCGTCGGATACATACTGTAAAGAATCATCTATTCTTGCAATATTGGCGGCAATGATCTCATGTTCTATTCCAATCGTATCATCTGCAGCAAATCCACTGACATCTTCTACTGCATTAAAGCCTTCCCCATCAGCTGTATGA
Organism: uncultured Lachnospiraceae bacterium; assembly: GCA_910585655.1. GTDB lineage: Bacteria > Bacillota > Clostridia > Lachnospirales > Lachnospiraceae > MGBC131033. The sequence continues at coordinate 10,210 of CAJUFW010000124.1, read as the reverse complement.
AGCTCCTCTATACGCATACTGCCGATCGTAAAGGTCATACTTTGATCTTTTCCCTCTACTTCTTCTGTATTAACATTGTATCCGTAAACTGCTTCTCCATCTGTATTCGCGCCGACATGAAGCGTAATTCCTTCCTCGGCATAATCCCCATTTAACAGCTTTTTCTTATTGAACTCAGTGCTTAACGCAATACGTTCAATTTCACCCTTCATCTGTTCTACTTCATTTTCGATAGCGCCACGATCCGAATCGGTATAGATACCGTTAGAAGCCTGCACCATCAGCTCTCTTGTTCTCTGTAAAATAGAGTGAATTTCGTTCATTGCGCCTTCTGCTGTCTGAATCAGAGAAATACCATCCTGTGCATTTCGGGAAGCCTGGTTCAAACCGCGAATCTGCCCACGCATCTTTTCCGAAATAGAAAGACCTGCTGCGTCGTCACCTGCACGGTTAATCCGATAACCGGAGGATAACTTTTCCGTAGATTTTTGAAGATTACCTCCCGTAATCCCTAACTGTCTGTTTGTGTTTGCCGCTGGCATGTTGTGTTGAATAATCATACTATTTACCTCCATGTGTGAATTTTGTTCAGGAATCCGTTCCTGTGTTTTTTATAATAAGCAGCCCTATCCTTCCTAATCCGATAAGTTCCGTACTACTTATCTTTTCTTAGAATTCCGATGCTTCCGTACAAGCATCTTCTGATAGTTGCCGCATATTACCTGGTTTTTGTTACGCTTTCACTATCCTTCTTCTGCTACCTTGGCTTGCTGCCTGATAAAACTCTCTATCCGTTCCTTTGGAAGTTCCGGCTCAACATAATACTTCTTTTTCTTCCTTTTTGACGCGTCCATTTCCTCTTGCTCCAACACTTTTCCGCGAACGATATTATAACTTCGCGGTGCGTCTATCATGACTCTGGCATTATTGGCTGTACCGCCTGCAAAAATCACCCGGATATCCTCCCCAATGACAAAATACTCTCCTGGCTTTACTGTAAGATTGAGCATAGACAGCCTCCTTTTTTCTCTTCTGGCTTCCAGCAGCTTCTAAAACCTTCATGCAACACTTTTTATAAAATGTTGCATTGTCCGAGAAAAGCCTTATTTTATCCGCTTTTTAAAGGGTTTGAAAACAAGGATTTTTGTGAAAAACAGAAGTTTTTTTCTTTATTTTTACTACAGTCATAGAATGATTTTGGGTGATTTTTATATTGAGATTTTTTGTTTTATTCTTCTTTGGATAACACAGATTTGACCGTAGAAAACCTGAAAATATGCGCTTTATTAAAAATCGTATAGAAAAACCGAAAAAAGTTTTGAAATGCCCTAAAGAAATAAAAATACCATCCGATATAATAAATAGAACGGCGGATGCAACATTTTATAAAAATTGTTGCATCCGCTGTCATTTTTTTCTATAAAAAGTCATTTTTTCGCGCGAGTACGCATCCCACCTGAAGGGCTTTTTGTATCATAGGGAAGGTTTGAGAACTTTCCTAATAATACAAAAAAAGGAAGGTCACATCGTTGATTTCCCAATCCTAGATGCGATCTCCTCTTTTTTCAAATCCTTTATAAATTAGTTCTTCTTATCTATCATTATCCTTCGCCGTTCCAGCAATACGTACAGAGCTTTTCCTTCTCAATCCCTACCGCCTCTAACATATCGTCTAACCGGTTAAACTGCAGGCTTGTAAAGTTCAGCTCCTTACGAAGCTCTTCTACCATTTTGGCATATTTCGGAGAGTCTGGATCGGCATATTCCTGCAATACCTCATCTGTCACTCTGCCGTTTTCCAAACGAACGATAATCCGTCTGGTGATCAGATCCATTTCCGATGAAGAACGGGAAAAATTCAGATATTTACAGCCGTACAGCAGCGGCGGGCAAGCCGGACGGACATGTACTTCCCTGGCTCCACTCTGGTATAAAAATTCCGTCGTCTCCCGAAGCTGTGTCCCCCGGACGATAGAATCATCAATCAGCAGCAAGCTTTTATCACGAATCAAATCTTCAACCGCCAACAGTTTCATTTTGGCAATCAAATCCCGCTGGCTTTGTATGGTCGGCATAAAAGAACGCGGCCACGTCGGAGTATATTTAATAAATGGTCTGGAAAACGGAATCCCGGATTCGTTGGCGTAACCAATCGCATGAGCCGTCCCGGAATCCGGTACTCCTGCTACTACGTCAGGTTTTACCTGGTCGCGCTGCGCCATCTTCTGCCCGCACCGGCAACGCATGTCCTCTACGTTTGTTCCTTCATAAGAGCTGGCAGGATAGCCGTAGTACACCCATAAAAAAGTACAGATCTTCATTTCCTTATTCGGATTTACCAGCGTAACACAATTTTTTGCCGTCAGTACCACGATTTCACCAGGTCCTAGTTCCTTGTAATCCGAATAGCCCAGATTTTTATAGGCAAAGCTTTCAAAGGTCACACAATACGCATCTTCTTTTCTGCCTATCACGACCGGAGTACGCCCATATTTGTCTCTGGCGGCATAGATCCCATTTTGATTCAGCAACAGCAAAGAAAGAGAACCGTCAATCTCTTCCAGGGCATACTGAATTCCTTCGATCAGGTTTTCCTTTTGGTTAATCAAGGCAGCGACCAGTTCCGTTGCATTGATATCCCCGCCGCTCATCTCCAAAAAATGAGAATGCCCGTTACAAAACAATTTTTTGGAAAGCTCTTCCATGTTGTTGATTTTGCTGATCGTTGTGATCGCATATGTCCCATGATGGGAACGGATCAAAAGCGGCTGCGGCTCAAAATCCGAAATACAGCCAATCCCGAGCTTTCCCTTCATTTCCTGTACGTCTTTATCAAATTTGGTACGGAATGGAGAATTTTCAATGTTATGGATCGAACGGTTAAAGCCGTCCTCACCATATACCGTCATACCGCCCCGCCTGGTTCCCAGATGGGAATGATAATCAATGCCGAAAAATAAATCAAAGACACAATCCTGTTTGGATGCTACCCCAAAAAATCCACTCATACTTTTATTTCCTTTCCAAACTAAAATACCCCTTATCTATTGGGGGATGGTTCCCTATGAACGAATCAATTATAGCGTTTTTCGTCGAAATTTGCAAGAGGGCTTCCCATTCTGTTTATGACAAACGTGTAAAAGTATTTCACAGCCAGCCCTCTATCATGATTCCCAATACCTGTTCACATCCTCCTCCGCTTCAAACAAAGGCAGATGGAAGTTGTCCATCAGATACTGAACTGTTTCCTGAAAAGATAACTGGAAATTTTTGCAGACTTGTATAGCGCCCTTAATCTCGCCTTCCGCCATTCCTTCTGCCCTTCCATCGGCTATTCCCTCTTTATATTTTTCCCGTTCCCGCATCAGTAATGTCATATATTCCACCTGCCATTCTTTGTTTTCTTTGATTTTTTGGACTTCCCGCGCTAATTTCTCTGTGAAATCATCCTCCGCTGTATTGTCTGCTATAAATTTTAAGATATTCTTTGCCTCTTCGCTGATATTGCCTTTAGTTCCATTGGTATGAAAGAAAATTTTAGTTGTACCATCTTCCAAAAATATCTCAGGATCCTCGTTACACCTATTTTCAAATGTATATCTCCACCGCCCTTTTCCAAACGCATCAAAAGTACAGATAAAGATAACAAAACTTTGTGGTAGCTCGCTGTAGTCCGCCCCTTTTTCGATTGCATTCAGGTCTATCATTCCAGCATAATACCTGGTTCTTTTAGGAAGATTTCTTTTATTTGTGGTTTGAATTTCTATATTATAGACAGTACCTTTTTCATCTTTTAAGTACACATCTAACCGTACGCTCTTACTGTCTTTTGAAAGGTCAATGACTTTCTGCTCTTCCGGATACTCAATATGATCGATCTGGATATCTAGTAGCCGTTCCAACATTCCTTTGCATAGTTCTGGGTTACGCATAACTTTTGCAAACATAAAGTCATTGGAAATTCTTAAATTTTCCCAGAGTTGTTCTTTGGGAATTGTAATTTTAACCGTACGTCCTTGCTGACTCACACGATACACCTCTCTTTGCTATCAATATACTATTTTCTTCTGTACACGTCAATAGCGGCTTTTCCTTCTATCCCACAGTTCTACTCGCAATAAAGTTCTGCCAAACGGTTTCTCTTCTCCTGATCCAGCTTGTACTCCCGGAGAAAAAACTCGTCATAACTGGTATAGGCTTCTTTTATCGAACGAATCGTCAGCCGGATAAACTCTTCCTGAACACCAAGTAGCGGCACAAAAAGCTGCTTCTTTTCTTCTGAACTGTTTAGCAGCATGGCAAACTCGTCGTCTCCTTGCTTTAAATAAGTATTGGAAAGCAAATATTCCTGTATGGCGTCCTCTTCCTCTACGCCCAACGCCATCATGATCAGAAACCCGGCAACTCCGGTTCGATCCTTTCCGGCAGTACAATGGAAATAAAGATTCCCGTCATCTTGCAGTAGCAGGTCAAATAATCTTTGATACGCCGGATTGGCAAACGCCATCTTTTTATATCCTTATTTAAAACATTATACCATAACCTCTAAAATATACCACCCCTATCATACAAAAAAGAGCAGGCATTGTCCTGATAGAACGATGTCTGCTCCCTTTCCGTTTACAGGGAATAGTGGTTCGGATTTAGCAGTCGTATTTTTCCCCGTACAAACGTCACCATGTCTTCCTTGACATGTGACAGCAGGGCTACGCCGTTTCCGTCAAACTCTTTGGATAGAATATCCCGTTCGATTCCCCGGTACATCGCACGGAAATATTCCGTCGCCACGTTAAATTTGCTCATTCCAAGACTAACAGCCTTTTGTATCTGCTCCTCCGGAATATCCGAACAGCCGTGCAGCACCAGCGGCACCGAAACCCTCTCCCGGATCGCTTTTATCCGCTCAAAATCCAGCTTAGGTGTCCGGATGTACGGTCCGTGAGCGTTTCCAACGGCAATCGCCAGACTGCCGCAGCCTGTCTGTTCTACAAATTCTACCGCCTGATCCACATTTGTATAAAAATCGGAATTGACGATATCCTCTTCGTTTGCTCCGTTTCCTACATGCCCTAATTCGGCTTCTACATCCACACCGAACACGGAAGCCGTTCGGACTACCGCGCTCGTTAAAGCCAGATTTTCCTCATATGGAAGCGCCGATCCATCTACCATGACCGACGGAAAGCCATCCCGTATCCCGCTTACGGCAATTTCATAAGAAGCCGAATGATCCAAATGTACCGCTACCGGAACACTTGCAGCCGTAGCCATATCACAGGCGGCAAACGCCAGATGTTTTAATGCTGTATAACGGGACAGCCCCGGATAAAACTGAACGATTACCGGCACCCGCTCTGCCTCTGCCGCCTTGATAATATATTTGACGGATTCTATGTTAAACGTATTGACCGCCGCTACCCCATACTGATGTTTTGTCGCATGATTCAGTATCTCATTTACCTTTTCCAAAGACATTGCTTTCCTACCCCTTTCTCTACTTTGCCCGTATCTCTTTATAACTCCAGCTCTTCCAGCTTCCGATCCAGACGGGTCATTTCTTCCTGCGTCAGTTCCCAGGTAAACGCCGAACAATTCTCCTTTGCATGTTCCACACTTCGTACACCGACTAAAGCCGTCCCTACAAATTCTTTTTGCGTACTCCAGTTAAGGGCAACGTGTCCTACCGGGCAATCATGTTCTTCGGCGATTTCATCCATAACCTTTAACAGCTCCTGGATTTTAGAAAACTTCGGTTCCCGAAACGTATCATAAAAGTTCAGTCTGGTATCTTTTTTATCAAATTCCGGTACAGTTCGATATTTCCCGGAAAGTACCCCCGCTCCCATCGATCCGTAGGTCATCGTATCAATACCGCGTGTCATTCCCCAACGCATCAGATCGGTATACGTCTGATCTACCATTGAAAACAACGGCTGCTGAACGTCCAATTTTAAAAACTGCTCTGCCTCTTCTACCTGTTCCCTGGAAAAATTGGATACCCCTACATAACGGATATATCCCATCCTTTTTAAATCCGCCAGAGCCGCCATCGTTTCACCAATCGGTGTTTTCTCGTCCGGCCAATGAACAAAATAAAAATCCAGATAATCCGTCTTTAAATTCATCAGGGAGCTTTCTACTTCCCGCATCACGTTTTTATAGCTGCCATCCCGGACATAACCTCGGTTGTAAATCGAAGGCGCCAAACCGAATTTCGTGGAAAGCAATACCTCTTCTCTTTTTATCCCCTCTAATGCCTCGCCGACGATACGCTCCGAAGCCCCGTTTCCATAGCAGGGCGCAGTATCAATCAGATTAACACCCTCCTCTAACATCGCACGGATAGCCTGAATAGCTCCCTCTTTGTCTACCGCGCCGTAATTTCCGCCGCCTAGCGCCCAGGTTCCTACCCCCAGGGAAGAAACTTCTATCCCTGCCGACTGAAATTTTTTATACCGCATATCGTTTTATTCCTTTCCGCTTTATAAGCTGTATGTTCCCTGTTCATGGGCATTGTCAAATACGATACCCAAATATCTTGCCACTTCCCGTAAAACCGGAAGATACTTGCCGTAAGCACATCCTACGTGATGGATATATGGACCGAACATCAGCTTTTCTTCCCAACGCTTCCAGTTATCTACTTCCAGCCAGACATACGTTCCCGTCGTTTCCGGTCCTTCCGTCGTCTTGCCTTCTCCGGCAAATAAATAATAGGTTCCGTCTAAATCGTCAAAACGACAGACCGTCAAATCGCCCTCTTTTAAAAGAAAACGCTCCTGTCCTCCTACCATTCTTGCCTGACTTTCCGGCTTTTTAAGAGAATATGGGAACGGTCCGCAATGCCAGAGCAGTTCCGCATTGTCATTTTGCGGATGGCGGATCGTCAAGTCAGCCAAAAAGCCTGACTCCTCGTAAAGACTGCAGGCACGCAGTATCGCCAGAGTAATCGCCCCGTTTACATCCGTTTCACAAGAAAGCGGCAGCCCGGCGTCTGCCAGTTCTCCCAACATCGCACAAGGGCAAACGCCCAGGACGCTTGGAAACGCCGACCAGCATTCAAACGCCCCAACGGAACAATCCTGCTCTTTCATCAGACGTTCTAAGGCGACCTTTGCCGCCGCTACCTTTCGGACGTCCTCCTCCGGTACTTGGCTGCAATCAAAGCGTCCTGCCAGATCGTCATAATACCGGCTGTATTCTGCCTCGTTTTCTGCTATCAGCTTTTTCGCCGCCTCTGCTATCTGGAACGGAGAAATCGGAACCGTCGTAATCCCCAGTCGTTTGATCAAATCCGCCTCGTTGGTCATAACACTCATAAACGAAGTCGGACGCTCTCCGATTTTGGCAATCCTAAGTCCCTTTAAATCCTTTAATATGGCTGCTACCCGAAGAAAATTTTCATACCCTGACCGAAATTCTTCGCCCTCTGTTTCACAGTTATAAATATAACTAAACGTCACGCCATGCCGCCTGAGTACCTTTGTCGCAGCAAACATGCCGCATTGCGTATCCCGACCTCTTGAATCCTCCTGATTGGCTCGTTCGTCTCTTGCTCCCCACACCAGCGTCGGAACCTGCAAGGCAGAAGCAATCGCCGCCGCGGTCTGTTCCGTTCCAAAATCACAGAATTGAAGAAACAGGGCGTCAATCCCTGCCTTTTTTAATTTTTGAATCGCTGCCTCGGCATGTTCCGCCGTATAGGCAATTCCGTTCTCACAGACGTCCTCTAAATCTACCAGTTCCACCAGTTTCGGCTGAATCGTTCGGATCACGTTCATCAGCCGGTTTTTTTGTCGGTTGGCTTCCTCCATACTTAAAAAACCCCGTTTTGTCGGCGCAATTCCCAAACGTATTTTTTTTCTATACATCTTCGATTCCCCTTTCGTATTTTGCTACCCGTCGATCGATTTCTTCGTACTCGATCGTTCCGCTTTCCATAAAACGCTCCGCTACTTCTCTGGTCGGAATCCCCGCGCGACCGCCGATTCTGGTACATTTTATAGCAGATACCGCGCTGGCAAAACGAGCGCTCTGCTCAATCGACAAACCATAGAGCAAGCCGGCTAAAAACGCCCCGTGAAACACGTCTCCGGTCCCCGCTCCATCAGAGAGCGGCAGTTTGTTTCCATATCTCCGCCGTCCGGAAAAAGTGCCTGATAGACAAACTCCGATCCGACTACGATATCTAGCATAGAAAAGGAATTTGGCAGCTCTTCCGAATAAGAATCTGCGTCGATAAACGTCTTTGCGCCTGCCTGTCGCGCTGCCTGCGCCACCTTTTTGGTAAGCGGATCTACTTTTGATAAAAAGAAATAGCTGGTATCCGGTTTCCCATTTTCCGGCAGCTCTTCTTCCCGAATAGGATCCGCCGTTCCCGGATGATACAAAATATTTCTTCCCTGTGTCTGCTGATCGCTTACGACTACCGAAAGCGCCGTCGTCTGTCCTGGTCGTTTCAGCATATAGTTAGTGTCAATCCCATGCTCCTTAAAATCCCGGACACAGAAGTTCCCATAAAGGTCGTCTCCTACCGTTCCCCAGATAGCGCATTTGGCTCCCAGTCTGGCAGCCGCCACCATTCCGGTCGCTACCTTTCCGCCTCCCTGCCAGCTAAGCGCTTTCACTCTCTGACCTTTGTTCGGCTCCGGAAAAGTTTCTATATTGACTGCCAAATCCACACAGGGACTGTCGATCCCTATGACATCAAAACGCATAACTGCCTTTCCTCCTTGTCTGCTACCCTTTTACTGCTCCGATGATAATTCCCTTGATTAAATATTTCTGGAAAAACGGATAAACCGCCAGAATCGGTAACGCGCCCAAAACGGCAATCGCCATCTTAATCCCCGTCGCAGGAAGTACGATATCTTGGTTGAGAGAAGCAGCGCTTTGCGCGTTCGAGAGCAAGTATTGAACGTCCATCAACATTCGGTTTAACAACGACTGAATACTGTACATCGTATCTTTGTTAATGTAGTAAAGACCGTTTGTCCAGTCGTTCCAGTAAGCCAGACCAACTAAGAGCGTAATCGTTGCCGTAATCGGAATCGACATCGGCAATACGATCCGAAGGAGGATGTTCCACTCTCCGGCTCCGTCCATCCGGGCTGCTTCTAACACCGCCTCCGGAATATTCGTCGTAAAGTACGTCCGCACCATAATGACATAAAAAGCGCTCATCATCAGATTCGGTACGACATAGGCAAACCACGTATTTTTGATTCCAAAACTTTGCGTCCACATGATATAGGACGGAACAAGACCGCCGTTAAAAAGCATCGTAAAAAAGATAAAAAATGCAAAAAAGTTTCTGCCTGGCAGATCCCTTCTGGAAAGCGGATAGGCAAACAGAACGGTCAGACAGACGTTTACCAACGTCCCGGCTACTGTTACACCTGCCGAAATCAAATATCCCCGTACAATATTGGAGGAATCTACGAGCAGAAATTTGTAAGCATCAAATGAGAATTTTTTCGGCAGAAAGCTGTATCCGTTCCGCGCCAGTGACAGCTCCTCAGTAAAGGAGGAAACTACCAGCAGCAAAAACGGCAGAATACATAAAATCGCCAGAATTCCCAATATGATATAGAGCATGATCTGAACTCCTTTATTTCTGTCAACCATCTGGGCATCTCCTTTCTAAAACAGTGCATTTTCTTTGCTGATTTTCTTTACCACAAAGTTCGCAGTCAGTACCAGTACAAACCCTACTAACGACTGGTAGAAGCCGGCTGCAGAAGCCATGCTGACGTTGTTTAACGTAATCAGCCCGCGGTACACATAAGTATCAATCGTATTTGTCACATCAATCAAAAGCCCGTTGTTCATCGGTACCTGATAGAACAGACCGAAGTCAGAATAGAAAATTCTGCCAATGGACATCAACGTCAGCGTAATAATCGTCGGCTTTAAACAAGGCAGCGTAATATGGCATACCTGCTGCCAGCGAGATGCTCCGTCAATCGCTGCCGCCTCATAATATCCCTTGTCAATACCAGACAACGTAGCAAAATAAATAATACTGTTATAGCCAAATCCCTTCCACAGATTTACAAATACCAGGATAAACGGCCAATATTTCGGAGAACTGTACCAGGAAATCGGATCAAGTCCCAAAGGCTCTAAAATACTTTTATTGAGAAAGCCGGTATCCGTGCTTAAAAAAGCATATGCCAGATAGCTTACGACGACCATGGAGATCAAAAAC
>CAJUFW010000123.1 GCA_910585655.1 uncultured Lachnospiraceae bacterium | reverse complement strand
CAGAGTATACCGACGGCTACCGGGTTTATATCGGAGGTCGCTGGGGCAAAAAGGTGGCTACCGGAAAGCCGCTTGAACGACTGTTTACCTCGGAAGAGGAGGTATTAGAGATCATTGAACGTGCGATTCTGTTTTTCCGTAACGAAGGCATTACCGGGGAACGTTTTGCAGATACGATCGAGCGGCTGGGCTTTGACTATGTGCAGGACAAGCTGTTGAATCAGGAAATTGATAAAAGCACAATATTAGGTAAAACCGTAAAGGGCGGGGCAACCTGTTAAAACAAAGATAAAAAGGAAATAAAAAGGAAACGTAAAGACAGAAACGTGAGACAGAACAGAAAGATGAAAATGAAGGGAAAGATGGAAACAGGAGGAAGAGCGTGAGAAAGGACAAGAAAAAGGACGGAAAAAAGGAGGCAGAGTGGAGGCGGAAACTGGCGGTGGTATGCTTGGCAGCGGGGCTGTTTGCCCTGCTGCCGGGAATGAGCGTAACGCTGTCAGGCTGTGCCAGTAAGGAGGGAGACGTTAGGCAGGAGGATTCCAAAGCAGACGCCATAACATTTACGGACGATTTGGGACGGGAAGTGACAGTGGATGCCTGCCCGGAGCGTGTGGCGTCGTTGTTAGGCAGTTTTACAGACATCTGGTATCTGGCAGGAGGAGAGGTCGTGGCGACTCCCGACGATGCGTGGGAGGATTTTGGGCTGTCTTTGCCAAAGGAGACAGTAAACCTCGGAAATACCAAGGATTTAAGTTTGGAACTGTTGTTTTCGGCAGAGCCGGATTTTGTTCTGGCAAGTGCCAATACCAGAGTGGATCTGGATTGGCTGGATACGCTGGAAGATTCCGGGATTCCGGTAGCCTATTTTGACGTAGCAAATTTTGAAGCCTATTTACGGATGTTAAAAATCTGTACGGATATTACGGGCAGGGAAGACTTATACCAGACAAACGGCGTGGAGATAGAGGCGGAAATCGCGCAGATATTAGAGGAAAGCGAGAAGAAAATTCAGGAAAACGGTACTCCGTCCGTGCTTTCTTTGCGTGCTTCGGCTGCCAGTGTGCGTGCCAAAAACAGCAAGGGAAATGTCTTGGGCGAGCTGTTGGCAGAGCTGGGCTGTGAAAACATTGCGGACAGTGAGGAATCCTTACTGGAAAATTTAAGCGTTGAGCATATTATTCAGCGTGATCCGGACTATATTTTTATCGTACAGCAGGGCGATGATGCCGAAGGGATGAAACGGAATGTAGAGCAGTTTATTTCAGACAATCCAGCCTGGAACAGCTTGACGGCGGTCAAGGAGAACCGGGTGTATTATGTGGAAAAGCGGCTTTATGGGCTAAAGCCGAATGCGCGTTGGGCAGAGGCGTATCAAAATCTGATGGAACTTCTTTGGCAGGAGATTGACTGATGTATAAGGATCGTTTTTACATCCTGCTGTCAGTGACGATAGCAGGATGTCTTTTTGCAGCTTTGCTAAGCTTGTGCGTAGGAGCAGTCTGGCTTTCCCCGGCGGAGCTGCTGAGCGGGACGGACACGACGGCAGGACGGATTTTCCGTTATGCCAGGCTGCCCCGGACGGCAGCTTGTCTGTTAGCCGGAGCCGGGCTGGCAGTTTCCGGCGCGGTAATTCAGGGAGTATTAGCCAATCATCTGGCTTCTCCGGGGATTATCGGGGTAAACGCCGGAGCCGGACTGGGCGTTACGATTTGCTGTGCGTTAGGAGCGGTTTCCGGCTGGGCAGTGGCAGGAGGCGCTTTTCTGGGAGCCTTGACGGCGGTGCTGGCAGTAGCGTTGACGGCACAGAAAACAGGAGCTTCCCGTTCGTCGGTGATTTTGGGCGGCGTGGCAGTAAACAGCTTTTTGACAGCCGTTTCAGAGGGGATTACAACGTTGTTTCCGGAGGTCGGTATGTTGATTGTAGACTTTAGGAGCGGAGGTTTTTCCGGGGTTTCAGGAACCAGGCTGCTGCCGGCGGCAGTGTTGATTTTAGGGGCGCTGCTTGTGGTATGGACCCTTTCCCATGAATTGGATTTGCTTTCTCTGGGAGAAGAGATGGCGCAGGGACTGGGGCTTTCCGTACGTAGGATGCGTACTCTGTTTTTGGCTCTTGCAGCGTTACTGGCAGGAGCAAGCGTCAGCTTTGCCGGGCTGTTGGGCTTTGTCGGGCTGATTATCCCCAACCTGGTGCGGAGGCTGACCGGAGGGGAAAGCCGCAGGCTTTTGCCGATCTGTGCGTTCGGCGGGGCGGCGTTTGTGACGCTTTGCGACTGTACGGCACGTGTGTTGTTTGCGCCATATGAGATTCCGACCGGAATTGTAATGTCGGTTATCGGGGCGCCGTTTTTTATTTTCCTGCTCTTTTCCAGAAGAAGGAGTAGTACAAATAGGCAGGAATAGAAAAAATAGGAAAAAGAGGAGAAAGAAAGAGTGGAAGCATTGCTTTCTGTAAAAGATCTTTGTGCAGGATACGGCAGGAGAGAAATTTTGCATGGTTTGTCGCTTTCTTTTTTAGGTGGGCAGATTACAGTACTGGCAGGACCGAATGGCTGTGGAAAGAGTACGTTATTAAAAACGTTGACAGGGCTGGTGCCAAAAGGCAGTGGCTCTGTCCTGATAGGCGGCAGACCAATGGAGCAGTTGCCCGCATCCGCACGAGCCAGACAGGTAGCGTATCTTCCGCAGCACAAAAGAATTCCGGATATGACAGTGATGACGATGGTGCTGCATGGACGCTTTGCTCATCTTTCCTATCCGCGCCGTTACCGTGAGGAGGATAGGAAGGCAGCCAGAAAGGCAATGTGCCTGGCAGGGATATCTGGTTTGGAGGATCGGAGACTGTCCGAACTGTCAGGCGGGATGCAGCAGAGAGTATTTCTGGCGATGACGCTGGCACAGGACGCGCCGGTGATTTTACTGGATGAACCGACATCTTTTTTAGATATTTCCCATCAGCTTCAACTGATGGAGCTGTGCCGGAGTCTGGCGGACGGCGGAAGAGCGGTTGTCATGGTGCTGCATGATCTTCCGGCAGCGCTAAAATATGCCGATGAAATAGCCGTACTGTCGGAGGGAAAACTGGCGGCAGTCGGAACGCCTGCAAGCGTATATGAAAGCGGGATTTTAGATCAGGTATTTGGAGTAAAAGTGAAACGGATACAGGGAGCAGAGGGGATACTATATGACTGTGTGTTATAGTTTATCTCTGATATATGAGCTAACTTGCGGCTATCGACTGCGTAGATGACAAAATCCCCCATAAAACGACAAACCACTACATCTTGTGTTTTTTTTAGAAAAATATCTATATCTAGGTAGACAATTCCTTCTGACCGTGCTATACTAAGATGTGATGGCGCCATTTTTACGGAGTACATAACGTTTTGGAAATTCCGGAGGCAAAAGCACCTGTCAGCAGTCGGCTGCCAAATATTTGGCATAATAAAAACCAGGCTGCTGTCACATCTTAAAGTAGGAGGTTGGATGTAGATGTATGTCATTAAGCGTGACGGAAGAAAGGTTTCCTATGATCGGGAAAAGATTGTCAATGCGATCCACAAGGCGAATAACGAGGTATCGGCTTCGGAGCGTGTGTTAGACAGCCGGATTGAGGATATTGTAAAGGGTATTGAGGCGATGGAGAGGCCGGAAATGATGGTGGAGGAGATCCAGGATATCATTGAACAGCGGCTGATGGCAGAAGGAAAGTTTGTTCTGGCAAAAACATATATTATTTATCGGTATACCCGTGAGCTTGTACGGAAGGCAAATACTACGGACGAATCTATTATGAGTCTGATCCAAAACAGCAACAAAACGGTGATGGAAGAAAATTCCAATAAAAATGCGTTTATTGCTTCTACGCAGCGGGATTTGATTGCGGGGGAAGTATCAAAGGATTTGACAAAGCGGATTTTACTTCCGGAAAAGATTTCTAAGGCACATGAGGAAGGCGTGCTGCATTTCCATGATGCGGACTACTTTTTACAATATATTTTCAACTGCTGCTTGATCAATATAGAGGACATGCTGGATAACGGAACCGTGATGAATGCGAAGTTAATTGAAAGCCCAAAGAGCTTTCAGGTGGCTTGTACCGTTGTGACACAGATTATTTCTGCGGTTGCCAGCAGTCAGTACGGCGGTCAGTCTGTAGACGTCCGTCATTTGGGTAAGTATTTAAGAAAGAGCTATTTAAAATACAAGCGTTTTTACAATGAAAAATATATGGGCGTAATGGATGAGGATACGATTGAGGAGCTGGTGCAGGATCGTTTAGAGGACGAGCTTCGTTCCGGTGTACAGACTATCCAGTACCAGATCAATACGTTGATGACCACCAATGGACAGTCTCCGTTTGTCACACTTTTTCTCTGGCTGGACGAAGAGGACGAGTATATTGAGGAAAATGCCCGGATTATTTATGAAATTTTGCGTCAGCGTTTGGAAGGGATTAAGAACGAAAAGGGTGTCTTTGTGACGCCGGCGTTTCCGAAGCTGATTTATGTCTTAGATGAAAACAACTGTCTCAAAGGCGGGAAGTACGACTATATTACCAAGCTGGCAGTTAAATGTTCTTCCAAGCGTCTTTACCCGGATTATATTTCCGCTAAAAAGATGCGTGAAAATTACAAGGGGAATGTATTTAGCCCGATGGGTTGCCGTTCATTCCTGGCGCCATGGAAGGACGAAGAGGGGAACTATAAGTTTGAAGGGCGTTTTAACCAGGGCGTTGTCAGCCTGAATCTGCCGCAGATGGGTATTATCGCAAAGGGCAACGAGGAAGCGTTCTGGCAGCTTATGGAAGAGCGTCTGGCGCTTTGCTATGAAGCGCTGATGTGCCGCCATCGCGCCTTGGAGGGAACCTTATCGGACGTCAGTCCGATTCACTGGCAGTACGGCGCGATTGCCCGCTTGAAAAAAGGCGAGACGATAGACAAGCTGCTGCACGGCGGGTATTCGACGATTTCCTTAGGCTATATCGGGCTGTATGAGGTGACGAAGCTGATGACCGGCGAGAGCCATACGGAGCCGAAGGGCTTTGAATTTGCCATGAAGGTAATGAAGCGGATGCGTGCGGCTACCGACCAGTGGAAGGCACAGACTGGTATTGGCTTTGCGCTGTATGGTACTCCGGCAGAGTCTCTTTGCTACCGCTTTGCCAAGATTGACCAGGAGCGGTTTGGGGATATTGAGGATATTACGGATAAGGGCTATTATACCAATTCCTATCATGTAGATGTTCGGGAAAAAATCGACGCCTTTAGCAAATTTACCTTTGAAAGCCAGTTCCAGACAATTTCCTCCGGCGGGGCGATTTCCTATGTGGAAATCCCAAATATGCGGAATAACCTGGAGGCGCTAGAAGAGGTTGTGAAGTTTATTTATGACAATATCCAGTATGCCGAGTTCAACACGAAGTCTGATTATTGTCATATTTGCGGCTTTGACGGGGAAATTTTGGTCAACGACGACTTTGAATGGGAGTGTCCTCAGTGCCACAATAAAGATCATTCCAAGATGAATGTAACAAGAAGAACCTGCGGCTATTTAGGAGAAAATTTCTGGAACGTCGGCAAGACGAAGGAGATTAAGGCAAGAGTGTTGCATCTGTAGGCGGTGTTTGCTGACGATATTCCGATAGACGGCTTGGCTGTTTTGGTCGATAGAAAGTAGGAATAAAGGATGAATTATGCAGATATTAAGCAGTATGATGTGGCAAATGGACCGGGAATCAGGATTTCTCTGTTTGTAAGCGGCTGTACGCATCATTGTAAAAACTGCTTTAATGAAGAAACCTGGGATTTCCGGTATGGGCAGCCCTTTACAGAAGCGGAGGAGGATCGGATTATCGAATATCTAAAGCCAGACTATATTGCCGGGCTGACCTTGCTTGGCGGCGAGCCGTTTGAGCATAGGAACCAACAGGGGCTTTTGCCTTTGCTGCGGAAGGTAAAAGCCGCCTTTCCGGACGGCAGTAAAAGTGTCTGGGCGTTTTCCGGGTATTTATTTGATAAAGAAATCATGGGAAAAATGTATCAGGAATGGGAGGAAACGAAAGAGTTTCTATCCTATCTGGACGTGTTGGTAGACGGACGGTTTGTAGAGGAGCTAAAAAATGTAAATCTACGGTTTAAAGGTTCGTCCAACCAGCGGATCATCTTGGTACAGGAGTCGTTAAAGGCGCTGAAGGAAGCGGCGGATCAATTGGTGCTGTGGAATCCACCGGAATATGTGCAGGTAGAAGTAAAAAGTTAAAAGTGAAAACCCCCAAGGAGCGACGGCTCGGCGGGGGTTTTTGTGAAAGAGGGAGGAAGAGAGATGAAGCTAGGAGTTCAATGCTATGGGCTGCAAAACATGCCAAAGGAGAACCCTAGAAGCTTTTTTGAGAAGCTATATGGGATGGGCTATCGGTTGGTGGAGCCGTTTATCTGGTTCGGCAAAAAGCCGGAAGAAGAATACCCGGTCAATCTGTGGAGCATTTGGCAGGCAGAGGAAGCAGCGGCTCGGCTGCGGGAATTGCAAGAAATAGGGTTTGAAACCAGTTCCGCTCATGTATTAGGAGATCCTGCATCGGCGTTAGCAGACATGATTTCGTTGGCAGAGGAATTCGGAATCCGGCAGTATGTAGTAGGCTTGCCGCAGCCGATTGAGGAGCAAACTTTACGCAGGGCTGCCAAAAGCTATCAGATTTGCGCCGAAAAGCTGGCTCTCCACGGGATTACACTGTTGGTACATAATGGCGGAGCGGAGCCGACAGCGGTAAAGATAGAAGGGAAAACGGCATATGAGTTTTTGCTGGAGCAGGCAGGGGAACGTCTGGGCGCACAGCCGGATATCGGCTGGCTGGCGGCAGGAGGCGTCTGCCCGCTACAGTGGATTAAGGATAATCAAAAACAGATCTGGTCGTTGCACTATAAAGACTACAAAGACGGAAGAGAACTGCCGATAGGCAAAGGGGAACTGGATTTGTATACCTGTTTTCAGATGGCGCGGGTGTTGGATATTCCCCAGATAATCGATATGGATACTTGTACGCTGGAGGATTTGGAGGAAGCCGCCAGACTGTTCCAGAGTTTTGAGAATCGCCGGGACTGGACAGACAGTGTGCTTTGTATCCTGGAAGTAGACAGCGGTGAAATAACAGAGTTGCAGCGTTTTGATACTATTATTGAGGCTCCGAATTGGTCGCCGGACGGCAGCGCTCTTTATTACAATGCGGATGGGCTGATTTATCGCTATGATTTGGGCAACAAAGTCATTTCTCAGGTAGATACAGGTATTTGTACCAACTGTAACAACGACCATGTGCTTTCTTCGGATGGTACAGAAATAGCGGTCAGCCATATGAATGTGGAGCAGGGCTTTTCTTCTTATATTTACCGGATCAGTCTGACAGGGGAAAAAGATAAGAGGGAGCCGAAAAAGATTACTCCGAATTCTCCTAGCTTTCTGCATGGCTGGTCGAAAGACGGCGAGCTGGTCTACTGCGCGTTTCGAGGGGAAGCGGAAAATACGGTGGATATTTATGTTATTTCTGAGGAAGGCGGCACGGAGCGGAGGCTGACGGATGGAAGGGGCTATAACGACGGTCCGGAATATTCTCCGGACGGCAGGCAGATTTGGTTTAATTCTACCAGAGACGGTCTTATGCAGATTTATCATATGGACAGAGATGGCAGTAATCTGGTACAGGTGACGCATACCCGGCAGAATGAATGGTTTCCGCATATTTCCCCGGATGGAACAAGGGTGGTTTACCTGACCTTTCAGAAGGGAGATCTCGATCCGTCGCAGCATGTGGCGAATCTTTACGTATCGCTTAGCGTGATGGACTGTGACGGCACAAACGTCCGCAAGCTGACAGAGTTTTTCGGCGGGCAGGGGACGATCAATGTAAATTCCTGGTCGCCAGACAGCAAACAGATAGCGTTTGTAAAGTATGTGCCGAAGGTAGAGATGGTACATCGGTCAAAGAAAATGGAATACAAAGAAAATAAAGAAAGAAAAGCGATTTTAAATATAAAGATTGATATGGACGCCCCGCCTGTACAGTTAAAAGCCGAGAATGGCGAGGTAGTAATGATTCCGTTTAAGGGCAGCGTGAAAGGAGAACTGTTTACCGGGATTGTAGAGCCGTGCGGCGTCGATACTCAGGTGGTCAATGCTGCCGGAGTCAGGCATATGTCAGCCCGCTATATGCTGACCGGAACAGACCGAGAAGGGGAAAAGGCGCATATTTATGTGGAGAATAACGGGTGGTTTGATGAGCGGAACCAGGAAAACAGGATGCCCTTTCATACCGTACCGACTTTTTACACAGACAGCAAGGCGTTAGCGCCGTATCTGCACCGGAATCAGTTTGAGGGAGAAGGGCGGATGGAAGAGGAGGGGCTGCATATTTATTTTTATGAGATTAAACATGAGGAGTAAAAGCAAGGAGGGGCTGTAGGATAGCCCCTCCTAATCTCCGACAGTCATCAGGAAGCGTCTGCTAAAAAGCCAATAGAAATACTGCCCCTTACATTGCCCAGGGCTCCGTCGGTGGCTCGAAGGAACAGCCTATATGTTCCAGGCTTTACTGGCGGCTTCACTTTAAAGCTTGCGATACATTCCAGTGCTTCTTCTTTTTGGCGTAAGTTTTTCACGGAACAATAGGTGGTGTTCAAGTCAGTATCTTCTGGTTTGGCAAAGCCAACCTGCAAACCAGTTCCGGTTTCTGCCGAAACCGCATACCAAAGTCTGTCTCCTTCGGACAGCGTATATTCTCCCAGCCAAACGATTTCTCCATCTGCCATTGCTTCTAAATGGACAGGAATCATCTGGGGATACCAGGTTCTTCCGCTTTGTTCCTTGTAAACGCCCCAGTCAGTATCTTCCCATTCGTCGTCATCTGTCTCATCCTCCGTCATATCCCACAGCAGTTCGTTCACTTCCGCCTCGGTCATATAGACGACATCTGTGATTTTATTAGTTTCATTGCGGAGAAGCTTGATATTTACAGTTCCTTTTGGGTTGATATCCAACGTGTAAAAGGATTGGTTGGAACGGATATCCAGGAAAACATTGACAAGCTCCCCCTGGTAGTAATAATTTTTCCCATCCATCGTGACACCTACTGCCGCATATTCCGCTATTTGCGCCTTTGCCCATTCCTTCTCTTGCTTTTCTTTTAGATCGTCAAATTCGTCGTCGCGATCCAGCTTATCAAAAAGCATGGACTGAAATGCCCAGTTTTCATCCTCCAAAGCCCTATCGAGCCAAAGTTCCAATTCCGCTTCTTCCATACAGTCTGTCAAAGTGGAGAAAAACGCCATGTCTTCCTCTGCATATGCTTTTTCGGCAAAGTCGGCAAGCAGAGGAGAAGTTTTGTCAAGTCCCCGTACAGCGACAGAGAAAAATGCAAAATCCCCGTCATCATAGAGCTTTTCCAGCCATTTCTTTTGTGTTTTTTTATCCAGGCGGGAGAAGGTAAGCTCAAACAATGGAAGACTGCCTGCTTTGTAGTATTTTTCTATTTTTGCCGCCTGCGAAGATCGGTTATCGTTTGTATCGGTATTTTCCGGTGTATGAGTTTTGTCTATATTCACCAGAGGATTGCTCATGGTGCGTTTAGTCGCTGCATTGGCAGGATAAACACCAACAAACGTTGCTCCAAACAGCACGCAAAACGTCAGTATCCCGGTCAAAAGCCGTATCCCTATTGATTTCTTTTTAAAATTCATAATCGCGTCCAACCTTTCTTTTAGTAGTTGTTTGTTTTCACTTAACGTAACAGCGCCCGGATTTTCTTTATATTTCCCGACTGCCGCCATCGCGTCAAGTAAGGTTTTTCCATACTCCTGCGCACAGTCGCCTCCCATTTTGGCGAGGAGGGCTTCATCACAGGACAACTCACAGGTTTTCGTAATCTCCCGGCGCATAAGATACACAAAGGGATTAAACCAATGTAGACAGCACGTAATCTGTACCAGCCATTTATAAAATATATCCCGTCTTTTGTAGTGTATCAGTTCATGTAAGAGGATGTACTGAAAATTCCTTTCGGGAATATCAATACTTGGCAGTACAATACATGGATGGAAAAAGCCAATCAACAGCGGAGAGGAAATCAATGGATTGACTGCTAGTTCTATCGGTCTTTTTATGGATAACTGCTCCGACGCCAGGGAAAGCCGATCCAATAACTCTGTGTCAGAAACCAGAGTCCACCCGGCTCTGATATACTGTGAAAAGCCCTGATAAAGTGTTATTTTCCGTATTAGCAGGCTGAGTGTCACCACCGGCAAAACCAGTAAAACCAGCCGGATAGGAGAAAGCAGCAAAGCTTCCAGCTCCTGAAAGGGGCGGGTAGGTGTAAAATCTTCGGTTGGAGGACTGTCCTGTTCGCTGTCTGGAGCTGTTTGGACAGCAGAAGTAGGACTATTTTCTGGAATACTTGATGAAGGCTGCTGCAGGGAAGGCGCGGTCTTGGTGATGGTCTGATCGACAGCTTGATAAATGTTTCCCAACAGGCTTACTTCTAAGCCGAATGGGAGCAGCAAACGCAAGATGACCGCCAACCAAACGTAATACTGCCATTGTCGGCTGATTTTATTTTTTAAG
>CAJUFW010000122.1 GCA_910585655.1 uncultured Lachnospiraceae bacterium | reverse complement strand
CATTGAAATCAACACCACTGACACCGCCGAGGCGGGCTGACCCCCGCCAAAGCAAAAAACCTTTTGACAGTGTGTTTTCCTAATAGGAGCTAATCATAAGCACTCTGGATATAAGGATTTTTTGCTGCTATCATATCAAATTCCTCCTCTTTCTCTGCATTGATAAACTTTGCCCATAACAAAATATCGTCATTATTTTCTTTTAATTCTACAGGCAGTTTTGGTAATTCTATTACATGAAATTCTATTTTATCTGTATATTTCGTATGTCTGGTATCTTCCATAATATGAAAACAAGAATAAAAGTTCTTATCCTCTTTAAACAAAATAAAATCTAAAATGCTGATACTGACACATTTTTTAAACACATCATATTTTTCACCTTTTTTTATTTGGCTTACATACATTTTAGAAAGATAAAATACAGAACGGTCTGCCCAGGCTGCCAATTCGGAAAGTTGTATTTCTGTATCAATTTCTGTATCATTATTTAATAAAATTCTGACATCTAAAATCCCTTGTTTTTCCTCCTCATGTATTTTGGACAAATAAGGATAAATCAATTTTCGGCTTCATTAAAAATTCAGACATGATGATTCTCTCCCTCTATACTTTGATTTCTCCTATTTAACAATTCCCTTTCTCATAAAACAATATCTATTCCTATTTTTGCCCTTCAAATGTTCTTTTCCACTTACTAATATCATACGAGAAAATCCCAGCCCTGTCAATCTTTCCGTAATCCTTTCTGAATTTTACCTTGTTTCAGGAATTTCCACATTAAAAAAAGAAAATGCTCCGTCAGAAGAAAGCTACGCAGACGATGAATGGCTGAACGTGTTTGGTGAAAGATTGATTATGCAGAAACCAGAAGATATGGAGTTATTTCCAGCAGAAGAAAATGGGTTTTCTTATCTAATGCTCTTTTATGATGATGTTAAAATGGATTTGACTCTACTGCCACTGGATTTATTAGACGAATATTTCACAAGGGATAAACTTGTAAAATTGCTACTGGATAAGGATAACCGTATCGCTCAGCCGCCAGTGCCGTCAGATATTGATTACCATCTACAGCGCCCAACAGCACGCATGTTTGATGATTGCTGTAATGAATTTTGGAATACTACCACATACATAATAAAAGGGCTATGTCGTAGGGAAATCCTGTTTGCTATTGACCATATGAATGATAGATTTCAGCAGACGTAGCCCGACGGTTACACTATCTATATCCGCCGTATGACGAAAAAATCAGTGATTATGTGATGCGGCAAAAAGAAACGTACTTCCCACTCTAAAAACCATACTATAAAAACGGAGAGAAAATGAAATTTATTTTATAAATTTGATAGCAATCGGAGTGTAATTGTGGTATTCTATTCGTGGTATAAATTGGTATTTGAAATGGAGCAAAAAGAAATGACCGAACTTTTTATTTGTAAGATAGCTTCTCTTCCAGAAATGAACATAAAATGGGATTATGAAATTACCCGAAGCGGAACAGACAAAGAAAACTGGATAGTTTGGAAAAAACAGAACATAGAAAACTATAAGCAGGGTTATATCATTCCTTACTATGGGATACTGGATGGAACCGTTATTTGCGAAGCAACCGCGATGATTCATCCCAAGATCGTACAAAACAGTACTGGTTTAGTTGACAATCATACCGTTTACTTGTCTGCATTCCGAACGATTGACAAGTTTCAAGGAAAAGGATATTTTTCAAAATTATTTCATTTCATGATAGAGGATTTGCAGCAGAAAGGATTTACAAAAGCTACTCTTGGCGTAGAACCAGCCGAAGAGAAAACCAAAGAGATCTATGCCCACTATGGTTTTTCCGAATATATAAAATCCGGTAAGGAATATTACCCAGATGGGACAGTGATTGATGTGGAATATTACGGGAAAACATTTGAATCCATTTGTCCGAATCAGGCATCCAAAGAATTATTTTAAGGGAAAGGGTGCGCTTGCAAAGTATGAACGTCTCCTTCCTCTTTCTGCCGTAGAAAAACATCAGGTGCTTCAGTTTATCCAGAGCTGTGAAGCAGACTTTCAACCATAAACAACAGTAATAACATAGAGGAAAACAAAGGAGGAACAAAATGTTTGCAAGAAAATTACAACCCAGTGAATACTGGAGAGCCAATTTGAATATGGCAATAGCGTTTGAAAATTCTTTTGAATATGAAAAGGAACGAGAAAAAGCACAGACGGCTGTGCCAAGCCCTTTAGAGGAATTTTATGCTGCTTTTCTTAGTGAGGACGAGCCGCCGGTAGCTTCTGTTATTATCAATAAAAAACAGGTACGTTTTGATGGTCATATCGTAAAAATGGGTGGTGTTGGCGGTGTAGCGACTCTTCCGGCACATCGGCGTGGCGGCGCTATCCGAGCCTGTATGGATCTGGCTTTGCGGGATATGTATCAGGAGGGGTATGCCCTGTCCCATCTGTATCCGTTCAGTACCTCCTACTATCGGCAGTTCGGCTTTGCTCCCGCCGGAAAAACCATACAATGGAAGATTCGGCTTTCCGATCTGAAACGGCTTCCAGAGGTAGGAGGTTCCGTGCGTCAGCTGATGCCAGGCGACGATCTGACAGTATTGTTAGATCTTTACAACCATATGTATGGGAATATCAACTTTTCCTGTCTGCGGAAGGTGTTTAACAAACGATTAGAAGGGGATACCCCTCTTGCCGAAAAACAATGGATTTTTGTCTGGTTGGATGAAACTGGTGTGCCAGGCGGCTTTCTTGTCGCTAGCCGAATAGAAAATACGCTGAACTGCCTTACGAACTTTGCCCAGAAAAATGCGCTGATTGCTCCGGATACTAAGGCACTGATCGGGCTGCTCCGGTTTGTCAGCACGGTCTTCCTGGCCAATTTTGAATTTATCGAGTTCGGACTGCCAGATCATCTGGATTTATCCTGGCTTCTGCCGGAGCTTAGCGGAATGGACTGTCGGGCTATCTTAAATGGTATGACTCGTGCCGTAAATGTCGAACTACTGTTAAAGTTTTGCCGTTGCCGTGGGAAAGGAAGACTGATATTAAAAGTTTCAGACAGTATCATTTCGGAAAATAATGATACCTTTTTATTGGAGTTTGCTCCTGACCGGGAAAATCAAGTGAATCGGGTCAACGCTCCTGCCGATATCGAACTGGATGTCGGGAATCTGTCTGCTTTGCTTGGCGGCTCTCGTGACGCGGGCAGTCTTGTCATGACGCCGGATATCCGGATAAAGACACCTGATTTGGATTTTTCGCAGGTGTTTTACCGGAAGCCTTGTCATATTTTGGATTTGTTCTAATAAAAGAATTTCAAAATTTTTGTTATAGAAAGCCTGGAATTGCTTCCATGTTTAACGGGGAATGTATGAAGTACATTCCCCGTTTGTTTCAACATATGCAAGAAAAGTACCATCTGTCAAAATACCCTTTTTTCCTGATACTTTGCTTATCATGATTTTTCTGTCCCAATCAACACCTTTTTTCCTTCAAAAGCAAAACCATATTTCTGAATCCGTTCTTCCGGAAATCCTTTCGCTAATAAATTCGCTGCATACTGTTTTTCTTCAATCTGTTTTAACGCTGCTTCTACCGTATCTTGTAGTGTTTCTTCCCTTTCCGGATCGTGTACTTTAAACTCCATAATCATAGCATTGGTCTTTATACTGTGATTTAAAATAACATCCACTTTTGCCAACTCCTTTGGCTCCAGCATCACATCATACCGTCCATATCCGCTTTCCCGGTTCGAGGTAATCACATACCGATCCTTTAGTTCTACCATCAGCCCTAACACAAAGCCATGATAAAACCGCTCCGGCTCCGTCCGTTCCGACGGATGCGTTCCCGAATCAAAACTACTAAACGATTTCAGCGCCACATCGTTCATATATTGATTCATGTCCGATACATTTCCGGACAACAATGCCTGAATAAAATCGTTGTAATAGCTGCTCTTTTTGGCAAACCAGTCATGAATCATTCCCTCAAACAGTACCCGGATTTCCTTGTTCGTCAGTCGCAGTTCGTACTCAAACCTGCCATCCGCCCGCTGTCTCCTCTTCCCGGTCAGATAGCCGCTTGTCAAAAGCAGGCTCCAAATCGCATCCCAGCTTTCATCCAACTGGTTAAAGGCAAGCTGCTCCTCTAAAACAGTGCAAAGCGTTCCTCCCTGCAGCAAATCCTCCATCACCATTTTAACTGCCCGATCGCCCTGCCGGATTAAGGAGCTGACAAGCGCATTTCCACTTGTATTCGCCCAATAAAGCTCAAATTCCTGTTCTTTTAAAAAATTTAAAATCGACCAAGGATTATACATATGCTGGTTTTCACCAAAAATAAAGCCATCATACCAGTCCATGACCTCTTCCTTTTTATCAGAAAGACCATAATTCTCCAAAGCATCGGATACCTCTTTTTGCGTAAAGCCAAAGCAAGAGGCATAAGAACGGGAGGTAGTCGAAATCACTCGTAAATTATTTAACCCGGAAAAAAGAGATTCTTTGCTAATCCTGGTTACTCCGGTCAAAAGCGCCCGTTCCAGATAGAAATTTGTTTTAAAGGTCGAAATAAACAGACCTCTCATAAAAGAAACCAGTTCCTCCCAGAAGCCATACAAATAAGCCTCCTGCATAGGCGTATCATATTCATCCAATAAGATAATCACTTTTTTTCCATAATAACGAAACAAATAGCCTGATAATGCCTTTATCGCATTTGATGCTGTATAAAGCTCCATTTCAGGCGAAATTTCCTGGAACTGCTTTCTTTCCTTTTCCTTTAAAAAATCTTCGTTTGTTAAAAAATCATATTGGTTATATAGCTCCGTAATATTCTGGCATAATTGCTGCTTGATGCCCCAAAAGGAAGGAGCCTTTACTCCGGCAAAACTAAGAGAAATCACCGGATAGCTACCCTGTAGCTTCTGATATTTCTCTTCCTTCCAGATAGTCAGCGTCTCAAACAAATCCCTCCGGTCGGCATACTGGGATGAAAAAAATTTTTCCGTCATATCTAGCGTCAGTGTCTTTCCGAAACGTCTCGGTCTGGTAATCAGTGTGACGATATCTCCGCTTTCCCACCATTCCTTGATAAATTCCGTTTTATCAATATAAAAATAGTCGTTTTCCATCAACTGCCCAAAGTCCTGACATCCGATGCTGATAGCTTTTTTGGTGTCCGCCATTCTTTCACCTCCTGACTTTGCCTGGTTTTATTATTTTTAGTTTTACTACTACCTTTCTGCCAAAGTCCGTTCTGTCCCAATCAACACCTTTTTTCCTTCAAAAGCAAAACCATATTTCTGAATCCGTTCTTCCGGAAATCCTTTCGCTAATAAATTCGCTGCATACTGTTTTTCTTCAATCTGTTTTAACGCTGCTTCTACCGTATCTTGTAGTGTTTCTTCCCTTTCCGGATCGTGTACTTTAAACTCCATAATCATAGCATTGGTCTTTATACTGTGATTTAAAATAACATCCACTTTTGCCAACTCCTTTGGCTCCAGCATCACATCATACCGTCCATATCCGCTTTCCCGGTTCGAGGTAATCACATACCGATCCTTTAGTTCTACCATCAGCCCTAACACAAAGCCATGATAAAACCGCTCCGGCTCCGTCCGTTCCGACGGATGCGTTCCCGAATCAAAACTACTAAACGATTTCAGCGCCACATCGTTCATATATTGATTCATGTCCGATACATTTCCGGACAACAATGCCTGAATAAAATCGTTGTAATAGCTGCTCTTTTTGGCAAACCAGTCATGAATCATTCCCTCAAACAGTACCCGGATTTCCTTGTTCGTCAGTCGCAGTTCGTACTCAAACCTGCCATCCGCCCGCTGTCTCCTCTTCCCGGTCAGATAGCCGCTTGTCAAAAGCAGGCTCCAAATCGCATCCCAGCTTTCATCCAACTGGTTAAAGGCAAGCTGCTCCTCTAAAACAGTGCAAAGCGTTCCTCCCTGCAGCAAATCCTCCATCACCATTTTAACTGCCCGATCGCCCTGCCGGATTAAGGAGCTGACAAGCGCATTTCCACTTGTATTCGCCCAATAAAGCTCAAATTCCTGTTCTTTTAAAAAATTTAAAATCGACCAAGGATTATACATATGCTGGTTTTCACCAAAAATAAAGCCATCATACCAGTCCATGACCTCTTCCTTTTTATCAGAAAGACCATAATTCTCCAAAGCATCGGATACCTCTTTTTGCGTAAAGCCAAAGCAAGAGGCATAAGAACGGGAGGTAGTCGAAATCACTCGTAAATTATTTAACCCGGAAAAAAGAGATTCTTTGCTAATCCTGGTTACTCCGGTCAAAAGCGCCCGTTCCAGATAGAAATTTGTTTTAAAGGTCGAAATAAACAGACCTCTCATAAAAGAAACCAGTTCCTCCCAGAAGCCATACAAATAAGCCTCCTGCATAGGCGTATCATATTCATCCAATAAGATAATCACTTTTTTTCCATAATAACGAAACAAATAGCCTGATAATGCCTTTATCGCATTTGATGCTGTATAAAGCTCCATTTCAGGCGAAATTTCCTGGAACTGCTTTCTTTCCTTTTCCTTTAAAAAATCTTCGTTTGTTAAAAAATCATATTGGTTATATAGCTCCGTAATATTCTGGCATAATTGCTGCTTGATGCCCCAAAAGGAAGGAGCCTTTACTCCGGCAAAACTAAGAGAAATCACCGGATAGCTACCCTGTAGCTTCTGATATTTCTCTTCCTTCCAGATAGTCAGCGTCTCAAACAAATCCCTCCGGTCGGCATACTGGGATGAAAAAAATTTTTCCGTCATATCTAGCGTCAGTGTCTTTCCGAAACGTCTCGGTCTGGTAATCAGTGTGACGATATCTCCGCTTTCCCACCATTCCTTGATAAATTCCGTTTTATCAATATAAAAATAGTCGTTTTCCATCAACTGCCCAAAGTCCTGACATCCGATGCTGATAGCTTTTTTGGTGTCCGCCATTCTTTCACCTCCTGGCTTTGCCTACGCTGTTTTTTTTCTTTGGCTCCATTTTATCATATCGTCATACGCAAATACAAGTACCATTATTTCTTCCTTTTACAATCGTATCGTCTCATCTGCCTCCTGTATAACAGCGTTTCGATGCGTCGCAATCAAAACTCCTATATGCTGTTCCTTGATCAACCATTTCAGTTGCTTTATAAAAGCAGCCTCTGTCTCTTCATCTAAAGAAGCCGTCGGTTCATCCAGCAACAAAATAGGGGTGTTCCGAATCAGCGTCCGGGCAAGAAGAATTCTCTCTACTTGCCCGCCGGAAAGAGAAATTCCTTTTTCCCCTATTGTTGTTTGATAGCGTTCCGGAAGCTGTTCGATATACTCACGGATTCCGGCGAGTCTTGCCGCCTCTTCTATCATCTGATCCGAAGCAAGCCTCGGATCGCCTAATCCTAATGCAATGTTATCCCATATCGTAGTAGGAAAAAGAACACCACCTACAGCGTCTCCTCCCTGCGGCATGTACGAAATCAGTTCCCTCCGCTCCTCTTTTCGGATCGCCTCCATAGGCTTCCCATACACCAGAATCGTTCCTTCTTTTATCGGAATCCGTCCTGCTATAGCGCGGATAATCGTACTTTTCCCACTTCCACTTTGCCCTGCCAGCGCAATCAGACAGCCAGGCTCTAACATTATGGATATCTCCTTTACTATGCTTCGTTCCCCATAGGAAACGCCAAGTTTCTTTACCTGCAGGAGATTTTTTCCCTCTGGTTTAAGTCCTTTTTTTACAGAAACCGGTTTGTCTTCCGTTTCTTCCTTCTTTTCCTTCTCTGCTAATAGCTCCTGCAACCGGTTTCCACTTACCATCGCCGCCTGTAAATCTCCCCAATTACTCCAAAGATTACAAAGCATACTTTGAATAAGAGGCATCATTCCGGCTGCTAACACGACAGAGCCGATTTCTATCTTTACTCCAAACAACAGCCCGCTTCCGATGACAAAACAACTAAGATAGGCAATCGAACGAGTGACTGCTTTTACAATAGTCAGACAAGCATCCAAACGATTTGTTTGCTTTTTTGCTCCTGTATATGCAGCCGCATCCTGATAAAAAGAGCGAATCGCCAAAGCCGGGAAATTTGCGGTTTTCAAGGCTTCGATTCCCGATATCTGATTGGTTATCGTTTCCATGAGCCGGTCGTTTTTCTCTTTTACCAGGATTTCCTTTTCCTTTCGTTTGGGTAAGATACATCTGGTTGCCATAATTTCTACCACAGACGTCAGTAAAACCGGAACCAGACAAAGGATATGCGCTCCAAAGATTACGGTAAAAATAGAGCCAATCCCTGCTATGTAAGGTAAGAAAAAGTTGGCAGATCCATTGCAGACAAGAAAAGAGAGGGCTTCTACATCCTGGTTTAAATATTGGTACATTTTTCCGCTATGAATAGCATACTCCTCTGCTGTCAAAGAAGCGTGAATCACTCTTCTTTTTAAAAGCATACTGGAATAAGAAGAGGTCGCCTGCATCCCCCAGAAAGATAGTGCCAGTAAAATGGCAAATACGACATAACTTAGGATAAATTGCCCCAATACCCAAAAAAGACTCCCTTTCCCCAATAAAAGGAAATTGTATAAATCGCTCTTACATTTGGCGAACAAATAATTTGCCCAAAAATTTTGCATAACGTATCCCAGAAAAGAAAACACAAACAACACGATTAGCCTTTTTGACCAACCCTGCATAGCCAGACGGACGAGGGAACGATACTGCTTTCCTTCTTCTTTAAGCTTCAACAGATATTCCCCCATTCTGTAAACGTAATTTTTTTATCGTATCCTTTGTTTCAGATGCTTCATGAGAAATCACCAGTATCGTAGAGGATTTTTGTAAAAGAAACGTCTCTACTGCCTGCATCGTCGTTGGATCAAGACCTGCATAGGGTTCGTCCAGTAACAGCAAAGGAGTGTCTATTAAAAAAGCCCGGAGCAAGGCAAGTCTCTTTTTCTCTCCGCCGGAAAGCTGTAAACCATTCTGGCTAATGCTCCTGTCATCCTTCCATAATGGTTCCATTCGCAGCGTATGGATCGCTTCCTTCCATTCCTCTTCTCTATCCAAATCAGCTTCCGGAACAAAAAAACGAACATTCTGCCTTACCGTGTCCGGAAGCAAATAAACCTGCTGCGTCACATTCATGATATAACGGCGTAAAGCGTTTATCTCCCATTCCTCTATCTGTTTTCCTCCTATCCGAATCTCGCCTCGTTCCGCATGATAGTATCCCGTCAGAAGCCTGCAAATCGTACTTTTCCCCTGTCCGCTTTCCCCAAGTAAGTAGACCTTTTCTCCCTTTTTTATCTGAAAAGACACGTCTCGTAATACATAGTCCATTCCTTCTTGATAACGAAACCAGACATGACTAAATTCCACAATGATTTCAGAATCCAGTTCAAACTGCCCGGATCCAAATGTTTCTTTCGGAAGCTCCCAAAGTTCTAGGATCCGTTTTGCATGAACCTGCTGTTGCTTTAGACTTTGCAGGTTTTGAAAAAGGTTATATAAAATCTGCAAAATTGGTTCTGCCAATAAACTGTAAACCAAAAACTCCTCTATCTGCATACAATTATGAAGCGCCAAAAAGCCTGCGCCGCCATACAGCATTATTTGTGGAAAAACAGAAAAAAAGGCGCCGAACGGCATTTGAGCCGCATATACTTTTAAAAAACCAAGAAAGGATTGTCTGCTGGCTTTGGTTGCTTGTGCATACCGCCGTTCCATTTCTGCTTCCATCCCATACACCAAAATAGCCTCTCTCTGCCAAAGAATTGCCTGCGCGAAAGAATTTTCCTCCGCTCCTTTTTGGATCATTGCCTCCTGCCAGCTTCCAAGCATACCTGCTAATTTATTTTGAAAAAAAACTACCAGCGGATACACTGCCAATAATAAAACCGTCAGAAACGGATGCAGCCACAGCAAAATACCGCCTACTATTACCAGCCTTACTAGCTGAAAAGAAAAAGAAGCCAGGTTATCGACAAATAATTCCGTAAATTTTACGGAAGATTCCTGCATTCGTTCTAACAAATCCCCCGGCTCATACCTGCTTACCTTTGTATACTCCCCATGAAGCAAGGCATCCAGGTTCTCTTCTCTTGTCTTAGCCAGATAATCTTCCTTCCGGTTTGCCTTCCATTGCCGATAAATACCATCCAGACAGGCAGATACGATTCCAAGGAAACAGGCAACAGCAAACAACCAGATCTGTTCTCTTTGTTCCCTATCCGCCACCATCCCTATAATCCCTACCATAACAAATGCCGAAGCGACCTGAAAGGAAACAAGCAGGATTTGAATAAAACTTGTAGCTGTCATATGTTTGATAAAATTGGGGTTGTGCTTGTAAAAAGCTTGAAAAATAGAATTCATAGGTCTCTTTCCTCCTTGTTGTGACTATTTTTCCCAACCATCATATAGTGGGGTGTCGCAAAATCATCAAATTAGATGATTGAGCGATGCTCTCGCCCTATATATGCAAGAATCCAGAAAGAATTTTTTGCGTACTGTGACATACTCCCGCCGCCTAAGAGGCGGGGGCTTCTCGCTCAAGTACTCTAAT
>CAJUFW010000121.1:10163-10643 GCA_910585655.1 uncultured Lachnospiraceae bacterium | reverse complement strand
AACTACATTGGTCGCCGTAAAAAAGGATATCCAGAGCATGTACTAAATCTTTTTTAAAAATTTCTTGAACCATTATACTTCTTCCCTTATAATGACAAAGATAAGAAACAAAGGAGGCTACTGTTATGAATTGCGACGATATTATTCTGCGCCATGCGGTATTGCATATTTTAGACAGCACAGTCGGGATGCCGGTTCTTTCCGACACACTTTTAAATCTAAATCCGGAGCTAAACGACTTTTTAAGAGAACATATGTTTAGAATTCTTTCCAGTGACGATACGAAAAAATGCCGTTTTTTAGAAGAATCTGTAGTAAAAAAGCGTCTGGAAGGCTTTACGGAAGAGGAGCTTTTATCCGTCAGCCGTGATATCGCCACACAGCTATATCAACTCATGAATCAAAATATTGCCATTCCTCCAGGCGATGTCTTTTTTCTTACCTATCAGCTTGAAAGCCGTCTTTTCCTGGCTATCTTAA
>CAJUFW010000121.1:0-10153 GCA_910585655.1 uncultured Lachnospiraceae bacterium | reverse complement strand
TAAAGATGAACTATAAAGAGTATTATGTCCATTATACGGAAACGCTAGAAGAAGGAAACGTCAACGATGTGGTCAAGCAACGGGCTGCTCTGCCTGGCTCCGGCAAGCTTTCTGAAGCTGCCTTTTTGGATCTGTCTGACTACAGCCTTTTACTGACCGAAAAAAAGTATGAAATCAATGGAGAAAAGCAATACTATTTTTCCGAATTGTTTTTAGAATGCACCACTCGTATGTCTCAAAAAACCAAGCTGACTCTGGTTACAAAGGCTGTCGAACAAATCAACAAAAAATTTTTTGAAGACGATCTTGACAAGCAAATGGAGACAAAAAGCATCATCCACAACGACATCATCGAACAGGGCGCTTTGATTCCGGAATCCATCGGAGAAAAGCTTTACGGCAGTATCCCGGAAATCCAGGAGGAATTTACAGAAAAGTTAGAAAAATACCATATGACGTCAGAAGAAGTCAAACCCTCCCATCCTTCTACACTAAAAAAGTATGAAAAACAGTTTTTAACTACCGACACCGGAATTGAAATCAATATCCCAATGGAGGAATACAACAACAAAAATCATATCGAGTTCATTACCAATGCAGACGGAACGATTTCGGTACTGATTAAAAATATCAGCCATCTTTCCAGCCGTTAAGGAAAGTTCTCTGAATTTTCCTGTCATATAAAAAAGGGAGAGACGTCTTATTCAGACATTTCTCCCTTTTCTGTTACCTCACGTTTCTTGGAGGCTTTCCTCCTCCCGGATCCCCTGGCGCATGCTCCGCAATCCCTCTCCGCTTGAGGTTTAAATCAATCATCCGGTTAAACAATACTTTTATTAAAGCGCCAACCGGAACAGCTAACAGCATTCCCAACAGCCCGCCGATAGCACTCCCGAAAAACAGGGAAACGACTACCAACAGTGGATGAATATGGATACTGGAACTTAACAGACGCGGACCGATCAGGTTGCCGTCAATCGTCTGTACGATCAGCAGCAAAATAATCGCTACCACTAATTTTTTCCAATCACTGTCTAACAAACAAACCAAAGCGGTCGAAACATACGCTACAAAAGGACCGACATACGGGATCAGATTTCCGATTCCGGCAAAAATTCCGATTACCACAGCAAATTTTACTCCAACTACGGAAAGCACAATGCTGATTAAAACCATCATTACAAAGGCATCCATAAGCTGCCCTCTGATATAACCGGAAAAAACCGTATCTGCATCCTTGGCAAACTGGTGAAAATGCTGGTTCCAGCGTTCGCTAAACAGCGCCCGCAGTACCCGGTTCCAATACGCCATTAACATCTGACCATCAATCAGGAAATAAATTCCAATCACTAAGGTAAACAAAAAGGTCGTCACTACCCCAGAAATATTCGTAAGCGAATTGACCAGCCCAAGACCAAACTTCTGGATTAAGCCTGCCGCATAGCCGCCTACGCTCTGCAAATATTCCTGCAAAGTCTCCGACTCAATATTTAACTCCTGCAGCGTTTTCATCACGCCGTTATAAAAGTCCGTCAGGTTCGCCGCATAGCCGTTTAACAGCTCTACCAGCTCATCTACTCCGGCAAATTGCACCTGTTTGGTAATAGAAGAAATCAAGAGAGAAATGACCAAAACAAGTACAAATACAATCAGCAGCATTGTCGTCAATACTGCCAAGCCTCTTTTGCTCTTTTTCTCCCTTTGTCCTCTCTGGCTCCTTTTCCCTGCCAGCCATTTTATACGGAAGAGACCGCCATGTTCAAATTTATCCTGAAAAAAATCTACAATCGGAGTCAGAAGATAAGCCAGGGCAAACGCCAGGACAACCGGTTTTAATACATCAAACAGCCATCCAAGCACTCTCCCAAGCACACCCAAAATCTCCATCAGATTGTTAGCGGCTAAACTTAAACAATAGACGATAGCCGCTGTCACAATGACATAAACCGAGATTTGAGTGTACTTCGGGTTCATTTTATCTTTTAATTTCATTCGCTCTCATGCTCCACAAACAGCTTAATCACCTCTACGGTTTTATCAATACCGCCAAAATCACTCTGAATAGAGAGGTGGTAATTGTATACCTTGCCCCATTTGTCATTGGCATGATAACTGTAATAGTTGGCACGTCTTTTATCCATCCGTAAAACGGCGTCCTCCGCCTTAACCGGATTGACCTTATCAATACGAACCGCACGCTCTACACGAAACGGAAGTGTCGCCCAGATAAAGACGTTGATCACATCAGTTCGTTCTTTTAATACATAGTCGGCGCAACGACCTACGATTACACAAGGTCCCTCTTCTGCTACCTTGCGGATCACATTGGACTGCGCCAGATAAATCCGATCATCCAACGGCAGGTTTGTATAGCCCATATCCTGGCTGCCATATGCGTTCATACCCATAGCAATCGAATAGAGAAGACTGTTCGTTGCCCTGGATTCTGCCTTTTCAAAGGCTGCTTCTGCAAAACCGCTCTCTTTTGCCGCTCTGGTAATAATCTCATTGTCGTAAAATGGTATTCCCAATGCGTCCGCCAGCTTCTTTCCTATCTCGCGTCCACCGCTTCCAAACTGCCTGCTGATTGTAATGATTTTGTTCATACCAATACCTCCATTCCTAAAATTATAGGAAACCGCCAAAAAGCGCTGTTCTGTTTCCCATCTTTTGTGGTAACTACAGTATAACATAAAACTATCAGAAAATAAAGGGAATTACAAGAATTTTTCCTCCAGTTTTTTTTGCACGCAGGAAGGAACAAAATTAGACACATCCGAATGATACGATGCTACCTCTTTGACGATAGTAGAGCTTAAAAACGCATATTCCAAACTGGTCGCCAAAAACACCGTTTCAATATCCGGATGGATATTCCGGTTTGTCTGAGCAATCTGCATTTCCACCTCATAATCCGTCACGGCACGCAGCCCTCGGATAATCATTTTGGCATTGTTCTGTCTGGCAAAATCCACGGTCATGCCATCGAACGTTTTCACGGTTACATTCGGAATCCCCTTTGTTGTCTCTAAGAGCATTTCCAGCCGTTCTTGTTGGGTAAACATCGGTGTTTTTCCCTTGTTGACCAAAATTCCGATAATCAGCTCATCGACCAGAGCCGCCGATCTGCGGATAATATCCAAATGCCCTAATGTCACCGGATCAAAACTGCCCGGATAAATTGCCTTTACCATACACACTCCCCCTTTTGTATTTGTATCACAGCAAAGTTTATAGAACTTTCCTGTGATACAGGAAAAGGCTCCCTATTGATAGGGAGCCTTTTTTTGTGCGGAAAAAGGGACTTGAACCCTCATGTTGTTGCCAACACATGGACCTGAACCATGCGCGTCTGCCATTCCGCCATTTCCGCAGTGCCAACTTGCAAGGATTATTATAGCAGATTTTTTTGATTTGTCAACAAAAATCGAAAAATTTTTATTACTTCCATAACCACTCTGCCAAAGTCATAACAAACGGCATCGTAAACAGACAAAACAGGGTACACAGACAAACTTCTTTGACTGCATAGGTATAATCCTTTCCGTTTAGCTGCGCAAACAACGCTACATTTGCCCCAATCGGCGCGCTGGCTGCGATCAGAGTCGCCATCTTCGCTTCATAAAAAGCGTCCGGCACCAGACAGAACACCGCTATCGTCAAAAGAGGAATCACCACGAGACGAAGAAACGAGGCAACATACAGCCGCGGAACCCGAAAAATAGAAAGCAATTCCGTCTGCGCCAGATAAGTTCCCAAAATCATCATCGCCAACGGCGCATTGAGATTCCCGACATAGGCGATGGTTCGCCCCAGCACCTCCGGCAGTGGGATCTGGAAAAAGAAAATCAGCATACTTAAGACCATACTAAGGATGACCGGATTCTGAAAAATCTTTTTCGGACGTATTGCCTCCCTGCTTTGCGTAATGACCACTACCCCGTACGTCCACTGCAGAATATTTAAAAACGCCACAAACGCAGATACATACAACACAGCTTCCTCCCCTAAAGCTGCCTGTACAAGCGGAATCCCGATAAACCCGGCGTTGGAAAAGGCTGTTCCAAAATGCTCTAAGCTATGGGATTGTCTGCGCTTTTTGCTTCCGAAGAAAAAACGGGATACGACAATTGACAAGAGCAGCCCTAACGCCGCCAAAGCAAACGAAATCAATACTCCGTTTACCCGTTCCGGCGTACGTTCAATTCTGTAGGCGTTGATGATCAGGCAAGGGGACACCGCATAAAGCAGGATATTGCTTAGCGTCTTGCTCCCCTCAATACTGACCAGTTTCCCTTTAAACAGCACATAACCTACCGCAATCAAAAGAAACATCACTAAAATCTGCTGGAATAAAATAGAACCAATCGTTCCCATATTCTGCTTCCTCCCCTATACTCCCCTTTTCTTTATTGTAAAAATCTACGAAGCGATGTCCCTGCCCGTTCAAACAACGCTTGCAGTAAAATAAGCTCTACCTCCGGATCCTCCCCTGCTTCAATCCGATCCAGTTCTTCTACAGTACAAAGACCGCTGCACAGATCTTCCTTTTCAATCTTTTGTTCCTCACGAACTCCCTTTAATAATTTTCCTAATTCTCTTTTCATCTTTTCCGGCGGATATATTCCGCTCTCTCCCTTCTGTTTTTTTACTTTCTTCTTTCTTTTTTCTTTTTTACTTTCCCTCTTCCCCTTTTTAAAAAAATGTGATAGACTGTTGTGGCGTTTTAGAGAATATCAGTCTGCCACTATCACAAAAAGAGGAGGAAACTATGAAACACGTAAAACATCTGCCTTCTGAAAACGGCATTACGGAAGGCGTTATCTGGAAACAGCTTTTAATTTTTTTCTTTCCGATCTTATTCGGAACCTTTTTCCAGCAGCTCTATAACACAGCCGATGCGATTATCGTCGGACGCTTTGTCGGAAAAGGCGCTCTGGCGGCAGTCGGCGCGACCGGAACGCTTATCAACCTGCTGGTCGGCTTTTTTGTCGGTCTCTCTTCCGGCGCTACGGTAATCATTTCCCAATATTTCGGAGCAAAAAAGGAAGAGGATTTAAGCAATGCCGTACATACTGCAATTGCTCTTTCTTTCGTCAGCGGCGCTATCATCATGGCAATCGGTCTGCCGATTTCTCCCCTGGTGCTGCGGCTCCTTGGCACTCCGGCAGATATTATGAAGGATGCCCTCCTCTACACCCGTATGTATTTTATCGGTATCATCGGTGTATTAATTTACAACATCGGCTCCGGTATTTTACGGGCAATCGGAGATTCTAAGCATCCTCTTTATTTTCTGATTTTCTGCTGCATTGCCAATATTGCTTTAGACTATTTGTTTGTAGCAGTCTTTCAGATGGGAGTGTTTGGCGTCGCATTTGCTACCCTTTTAGCACAGCTTTTATCGGCGGCTCTGGTTGTCTTTACCCTGATGCGTACCAAAGCTGCTTATCGGCTGTCGCTAAGAAAAATCCGCTTTACCTCTTACATCCTGCGGAATATCATTCGGATTGGACTGCCTGCCGGGCTTCAGTCGGTGCTGTATTCTCTTTCTAATTTGCTGATTCAGGCTAATATCAATTCCTTTGGTACGGATACTGTAGCCGCCTGGACCGCTTATGGCAAAATCGACGGAGTTTTCTGGATGATCATTAACGCCTTCGGTATCTCGATTACGACCTTTGTCGGGCAGAACTTCGGCGCAGCTAAATTTGACCGGATGAAAAAAAGCGTGCGGATCTGCCTTTCCATGGCAATCGGCGCCTCTATCCTGTTAAGTATGTTTGTTTATGCTTCCTGCGGCTTCTTGTTAAAAATTTTTACAAACGATACTTCCGTTATGGAAATCGGCGTCCCAATGATTCGTTTCCTGGCTCCTTTTTATATTACGTATGTCTGTATTGAAATTTTGTCCGGAGCCGTCCGGGGAGCAGGCGATTCCCTGATTCCTACTATTATTACTGCGGTTGGCGTCTGCGGTCTGCGCGTCGTCTGGATTTTGGCTTTTGTCCCGCTCCATCCTACGGTCAACATGGTCAGCGCCAGCTATCCGATCACCTGGAGTATTACCTCATTGGCTTTTCTTGTCTATTACCTGCATGGAGGCTGGCTGAAACGGCGGCAAAAAGCCATGGGCTTTCTGCCCTCTGACAATTAGACAGACCCGGAAATCCCCCGCTCTCACAGATTGTTTTCCTACTTCCTCTGTGGTACGCGGGGGAATCTGCGCCATTTAATGATGGAACAGACGAAGCCCGGTAAAGCTCATAACAATTCCATATTTATTGCAGGTTTCAATTACATGGTCATCCCGAATAGAACCGCCCGGCTGTGCAATATAGGCTACGCCGCTTTTATGGGCGCGCTCGATGTTATCGCCAAACGGGAAGAAGGCGTCGGATCCCAGCGCTACACCGCTCATCTGATCTAACCAGGCACGCTTTTCCTCTCTGGTAAAGACTGGCGGTTTTACGGCAAAGGTCTGTTCCCAGACGCCGTCTGCCAATACGTCCATATAGTCGTCACTCATGTAGACATCGATGGCGTTGTCGCGGTCGGCGCGTCCCAGTTTTTTCACAAACTGCAGCCCCAAAACCTGTGGAGACTGACGCAAGAACCAGTTGTCTGCCTTATTTCCAGCCAGTCTTGTACAATGGATACGGCTTTGCTGACCGGCTCCGATTCCGATTGCCTGTCCGCCCTTTGCGTAGCAGACGGAATTGGACTGCGTATATTTTAAAGTAATCATCGCAATCGCCAGATCGATTTTTGCCGATTCCGGCAGCTCTTTTTTCTCTGTTACGATAGTTTCAAAAAAGTGTTCGTCAATTACCAGTTCATTTCTGCCCTGCTCAAAAGTAATACCAAATACTTCCTTCCGCTCTAATTCCCGCGGACGGTAGGACGGATCGATCTGGATAACGTTATAGCCACCCTTTTTCTTTGCCTTTAACAGTTCCAAAGCCTCCGGCTCATAGCCAGGAGCAATCACGCCGTCCGAAACCTCACGCTTAATGATCTTGGCTGTCGCTACGTCGCAGACGTCAGAAAGAGCAATAAAATCTCCAAATGAGGACATCCGATCTGCTCCTCTGGCTCTGGCATAAGCGCTCGCTAGCGGCGTCAGCTCGCCCAAATCCTCTACCCAGTAAATTTTCCGTTCTACCTCGGTCAGCGGAAGACCTACTGCCGCTCCTGCCGGAGATACATGCTTAAAAGAAGTCGCTGCCGGAAGACCTGTCGCGCGCTTTAACTCGCTGACTAACTGCCAGCCATTAAACGCGTCCAAAAAATTGATATAGCCAGGCTTGCCGTTTAATACCTCAAGCGGCAGCTCGCCGCCGTTTTCTCCCGCCTCCATATAAATCCTGGAAGGCTTCTGGTTTGGGTTACAGCCATATTTTAGCTCTAATTCTTTCATTTGTCGCTACCCGTTCCTTTCTTTGCGTTCCTTATTGATTCTTATTGACAATTCGGCTCTCATAAGTGCCGTCCGCCAGATTGATATAACGTACAAACAGCGATACCTTGTTTTCTTCGTTCAGGTTCTGCCAGAGCAACTCGGTAAATTCGTCGATTCCGCCGGAAATTCCAATTAACTTCGGCTCTCCTTCAAAGCTTGGCAGCGGAGTTCCGTCGCCCTGGTAGGTATGGATAAAATGCCCTTCCCCTGCCGCCGGGTTATGGTATGCAAAGGTAAAGCGGTTGCAGCCTTCCGGGCTTTTGTTATTGCTCTTTAAAATAGACATCGCATAGTTAAAACCGCCGTTTTCGATATGCAGAATACCGGAAATCCGTGGGGTATAATTCGGCGGATCCGGTTCAAACTCTCTGGTACGCAACGCCTGTTCAAAGGTTTGCTGCTTGTCCATTTGTTCATAAATCGTATCGGTCTGGTCGCCGTTGGTGACAATCGTCTTATTGCCCAACACCCGTACCGGCGCATAGATAACCAGGCTTGGATCTTTTAGTTTTGCCGGATCAAAAGCCTTGGTACGAATCCCTTCTCCGTCCTCTACAAATACCCGGTTCCGGCTGTTTTCACTCCGTCCCATAATAAAATAAGCCGTTACGGCATGTGTTCCGTCTGGTGTCTTTCCAATGATAATCCCTCGTCCCGGATAGGAATTTCCTGCCAGTTCCTGTGCAATGGATAACTGCTTCATCTTTGATTTCCCTCCTTTTTTATTCCCTTTTATTCTTCCGTGCTGTAGTTCGGCGCTTCCTTGGTGATATGGATATCATGCGGATGGCTTTCCTTTAAGGAAGCAGCGGAAATCTTGATAAAACGTCCTGTTTCCTTTAACGTCTCAATATCCGACGCCCCACAGTAGCCCATACCGGAACGCAAACCGCCCATCAACTGGAACACGGTATCTTCTACCGTTCCTTTATATGCCACACGTCCTTCTACTCCTTCCGGTACCAGCTTCTTCGCGTCAGTCTGGAAATACCGGTCTTTGCTGCCGTTTTCCATTGCCGCTATCGAACCCATACCGCGATATACTTTATATTTCCGTCCCTGGTAAAGTTCAAACGTTCCCGGGCTTTCGTCACAACCTGCAAAAATACTGCCCATCATACAAACGTTGGCGCCGGCTGCAATCGCTTTGGTCATATCGCCGGAATACTTAATACCACCATCTGCAATCACCGGAATCCCGTATTTTTTCGCAGTCTCATAGCAATCCATAATCGCTGTAATCTGCGGCACGCCGATTCCTGCTACAACACGGGTCGTACAGATAGAACCTGGTCCGATTCCGACCTTAATGGCGTCGGCTCCTGCCTTGATCAAGGCTTCCGCTGCTTCTGCAGTCGCAATATTACCTGCAATCACATCTAATTCCGGATAAGCGTCCTTTACCATCCTGACACAACGGATGACATTCGCAGAATGCCCGTGCGCCGAATCAATGACAATCGCATCCACCTTGGCATTTACCAACGCTTCTACCCGCTCTAAAATGTTGGCAGTCACACCTACTCCCGCTGCGCACAGCAGCCGTCCCTGAGAATCCTTTGCGGACAGCGGATACTTGATCTGCTTTTCGATATCCTTGATCGTAATCAAGCCTTTTAAGTTTCCTTCTTCATCTACAATCGGCAGCTTTTCTTTTCTTGCCTCGCCTAAAATCTTCTTGGCTTCCTCTAACGTAATCCCTTCTCTGGCTGTCACCAATCCCTCCGAGGTCATTGACTCCCGAATTTTTTTGGTAAAATCCCGTTCAAACTTCAAATCCCGATTCGTAATGATACCAACCAGCTTTTTGCCCTCTGTAATCGGAACGCCGGAAATGCGGAATTTTGCCATCAGCGCGTTGGCATCCTCTAACGTATGGTCAGGAGATAAATAAAACGGATCCGTAATAACCCCGTTCTCCGAACGCTTTACCTGGTCTACCTCTTCTGCCTGTTCTGCAATGGTCATATTTTTATGAATAACACCAATGCCTCCTTGTCTGGCCATCGCAATCGCCATGCGATGCTCCGTCACCGTATCCATCCCGGCACTCATCATCGGGATATTCAAGCGTATCTTTTCTGTCAACTTTGTAGACAAATCCACCTGATTCGGAATCACCTCGGAATAGGATGGAACCAAAAGCACGTCATCAAAGGTAATTCCCTCGGCAACAATTTTTCCCATTTCTTTTTCCTCCTAAATTGATTGAGCCGTCCTGCCCTGCTGATGGTAGATAGTACGATCGTGCTATGCTTTCGTACGCGGACATGACTGGCTTTTTATGGTTGGTTTTCATGTTGCTACTTAGTATAGCGTTTGTTGGTGAACGTGTCAATAGGATATCCATAGTCTTTTGTTATGATATTCATAAGATTAAGTTATGTAATGTCTGTCTTTTGCGGACAGGAAGTATTTTAACTTCGGTCGGCATACTAATAGCAAATCGGGATTGGAGGTATATCCTTTATGGAGGATTTCGTAAATCTTGTGACTTTAGCAGATGGAAGCAAAATTATTCTACCGGATGAGAATGACATTTCATTGTCTTTAATCTCAAAGGATGGGACAAAAGATATCGTTCAATTCCCATATCATTCTGGTGGTTATGGTGGTGGTTCATTATTGCTGTCATCCTCTGAAAGATATGTGATTTTTTCTTACTTTTCGGGTGAGAGTGAAGAAGGGTTT
>CAJUFW010000120.1 GCA_910585655.1 uncultured Lachnospiraceae bacterium | reverse complement strand
CTCTTCCGATCTAATGTCTGTTACCCAATGGAATTGAACGGGAGAACAAAAAAGGATGCGGTAAAACGTGCCGGGGAACTATTGGAATTGATGGGGATTACCAAAGAGAAACACAAACGCTATCCATCCCAGCTTTCCGGAGGGGAACAGCAGCGGGTGGCGATAGCCCGTGCGCTTTCTACGGGTGCGAAGATACTTTTGGCAGATGAGCCGACCGGGAATCTGGACGAAGAGAATACAGAGCGTATTTTTCGGATTTTGCAGGATTTGGCACATCAGCAAGGGTATTGTGTGGTAGTGGTGACGCATGATATGCAGGCAGCGGAGCTGGCTGACCGAGTATTTCGGATGAAGGATGGTCGATTAGTAGAGGAGGTTGCATAAAGCAAAGGGATCAGGCAGGAGGGTATCTGAATGGAGGAGAACAAAAATAAGGAAACAGAGAAAAAAAAGAGAGATGGTCTGATAGAGTATATCAGGATATTATTTTACTGTATCGGGTTGTCTTGGCGTGCATCTCATATTTATACCCTGCTTCGTATCCTATGTGAGATTTGCCCGTCGCTTTTAGGAATCATAGGTTCTTTTTTAGGAAAATATCTGTTAGATTTGTTGGCAGGTTCAGGAACAACTTCTGCGCCTTCAGGTTTGTTTGTTGTATTGGTTGGTGCTGTTAGTGCTGTGCGTCTGCTACAAAATTCTTTGCAAAAAGCAGCGCAATATATC
This sequence comes from uncultured Lachnospiraceae bacterium, assembly GCA_910585655.1. Taxonomy (GTDB): domain Bacteria; phylum Bacillota; class Clostridia; order Lachnospirales; family Lachnospiraceae; genus MGBC131033. The sequence continues at coordinate 9,919 of CAJUFW010000120.1, read as the reverse complement.
CAAGCGATGCACGAAGAGTTGTTGCAGGAGGAGCTTTCTCTTCGATTGATAGATTGTGCCACAAAGGTAGACTTGGAGTATTTTGATGATACAGAATATTATGATAAGCTACAAGCTGCTGGCAGGGATGCCTTTGCTATCACACAGGCATTGTGGAATGCAATTTCTTTTTTAGGTGCTTCTCTGACTTTTTTAATGGCATTTTTCATTCTTTGGCAGGAGCATCCCTTTTATGCTTTGCCGCTACTATTTGCTGCAGTTCCTTACGGAATCACCTCTACAAAGTATACAAAGTCTCTTTATCAGCTTAGTATGGAACAGTTGAATATGGAGAGAAGAAAAGCTTATTTTCGGGGAATTAGTATGGAAAAAAGATATGCGCAGGATGTTCGTCTGTTTGGTATGGGGGAATTGCTAAAGGAGAAATATCAGAACTTATGGGAAGAAGTGTTTCAAAGACGCAGGGCGGTGGTTCGCGGAAAAACAATAGTGGCTGTCCTGCTGTCTTGCCTTCCTGAACTGGTGTTGGCTTGGATAAGTTTGGATATTGGATTTCGAGTGTTTGGTGGAAAAGCCTCTGTTGGAGATTATCCTTTATATACCGGAATGACAGGGCAGTTATTGTCAGCTTTTTTTGTTATGTCTTATTCTTTTACTAATATCTATGATAATCGTCTAAGGATTGTAAATCTGAAGCAAGTATTAGGATTTCATGGAAAACTGCATAAAGAGGGGATACAGGAATTAAAGCAGGTGGATACGATTTCTTTTGAGCATGTTAGTTTTTCCTATCCAGGAACAAAAGGAAGAAGAGTTCTTGAGGACGTGAGTTTTTTGTTAGAAAAGGAGAAAAGGACTGTTTTTATTGGTGTCAATGGTTCTGGGAAATCGACTTTGGTGAAGCTTTTACTGCGGATGTATGAACCAGATGAGGGAATAATCCGAATCAATGGAGTAGATATCAGGGAATATACAATAAAAAGTCTACGGAAAAACTTCAGCGTGTATTTTCAGGAGATGGGGAATTATTGTATGACACTTTCTGAAAATATAAGAGTGAGCGATTTAGAGAAAGAGACACAGGGAGAACAAGAGGCATTGGAAAAAGCATGCTGCCAGGATATTTTAGAAAAGGCTTCAAAAGGTTTAGACACGAATCTGATGAGGATTTTTGACCAAGAAGGAATAGAACTTTCTGGAGGGCAGCATCAGAAACTTGCTCTGGCCAGATGCTTGTATCGCCGTCATACGGTCTTGATTTTAGACGAACCTTCCTCGAATCTGGATCCAAAAGCAGAACATGATATTTTTGAAAATTTGAAAAAGGAATCAAAGGATAAGATGACTATTTTTACTTCCCATCGCCTGTCTAATGTGGTTTTAGCTGACCGGATTTTAGTGTTGGAGAATGGTACTATTTTGGAAGATGGGACACAGAAGGAACTTTTGGCAAATAATAAGCGATATGCAGAATTATACCATTACCAAAGTGAGAAGTTTCAGGCAGTTCTGGGAGAGGAAGGATAGAATGCAGGTAGTAGTAATAGATGATGGGATTATAGCAGAGAGGCTTTCTTGCCCACAAAGATTGGTTTTGAATTTGGTTGTAAGACATACTTTAGAAGGAGAAATAGTAAGGAAAAAGGAGCCTGAGGACTTTTGCCCGGCTTTACATGGGACGCACTGTGCAAGAATTTTAGAGCATTATATAATGGAAACAGGATTATGTGAGAAGGATTTGGAACTGATAAGTCTTTGTATTTTTGAGGGTATCCCTTTACGAACAAATTGTGAGAAGCTAAAAGCAGCTCTGGAGTGGTGCCTGGAATACCAAATTCCGATTATACATATGAGTGTCGGAACAAGAGAACTCTCAGATTATGAAGTTTTATATCAAGTGACAGCCAGATTAATCCGGCAGGGGACAATAATCGTAGCAGCAGGTAACAATGCTGGAACATATACAATGCCTGCCTGTTTGGGAGGTGTCTTGGGAGTGGCGGTAGGAAGGGATTTGATAGGTGCTTCTTATCATTATCAAGATTTTCAAAATGGAATTTGTTTGGCAGCTTCCGCGATACATCCTGATGTGGGAGAAATTTTTCTTCCAGAGGGAATTTCAGAGGGGCTTCAGATGGGTGCGGCAGAGCGAGCGAATAGCTATGCCGCACCGACTGTTACTTCGGCAGTTTACCAATTTTTAATAGGGAAAAAAGATGCTAGTCCTATAGGATTATTTCAGGCATTAGTACCAGGAGAATGTTATCAGGCACTCCATCCAGATTTTATAGATCGTGCTGTACTACTCAATTTGTCTGGTGTGGAACTGGTAGAGGACTGTCTCTTTTTTCAGGTGGTTTCTGATAATAAAGGAGAGATGGGGGATTTGGGCTGTCTGGTATTGCTTCCAGGAGAGGATATGCAGAGAAATCAGGAAGTAGTAGTAGATTTTGTAAAAAAAAGAGAAAACTTTGGTCTGCTGTATGCTGGTCGTTTCCAGGAACTTTTTTTAGAAGGGACTTTAAAAAAAACAATGCTAGCAGAACTTCTTTGCTGGTCAGAGGAAGATTGTGGATCTGCAAGGTGGACATTTGAGGAAGAGAGTACAGAACTACCCCCTTGCATTTGGATTCGGACGGGTAAAAAAGAAGGGATACGTTTGATTAGTAGGCTATGCAAACAATTTCGAGAACAGGGCTATCAATGTGTAGCAGTCTCAAATTGGGAGTATGCTTATTTATATGGTCTGGAATATGTTCCGCCTGATGCCCACGGCAACAGTGTTCTGTCTTATTTGAAAAAAGTATATACGCCAGACTTGATTTTATTTTTAGAGCAAGAAGGAAAGGAAACTGGTATACAGCAGTTACTAAGGGAGGAAGAGATATATCGAGTAAAGGAAGAGGAGTTTGAGAAAAAGGAACTATATAGGGAAATTATTCAATATTTTTCCTAGAATAGAAAGACCGTTCGCTGCGTTAATCAAATACAGTAGTCCAGTTATCCGAACGATAAGCCATAAAACATAGTTGGATTTGCTCCTCATTGTTTTTTTCCGTAGCCAGTTTGGGCAATTCATGTTCGGCAAAGTAGTGAAATTCTGTCGTTTCGATATTTTGTTCAAACTGTCCGCCTATGACAGAACACATGACAAAGATTTTACAGACCCCATACGCATATAGAGGAAGATTATGTTTGGCTCGATCCTGTACGGCGATAATTCGGTCTGCAGTGACGTCCAGACCAGCTTCTTCCTTTACTTCTTTGACCGTATTTTCCCCTATAGAAACATTGACATCGCACCAACCGCCAGGCAGCGCCCATGTTCCGTTGTTTTCATGAACAAGGAGAATCTTGTTTTCTTTGAAAATAGCGGCACGGGTATCAATTTTAGGCGTCTGATATCCGGTTTCATTGCAGAACAGTTCTTTTACTTTATCAAGCGGCGTATCGGAAAGATGAGCCATAATTTCGGCAGAAATTTCCCGTATACGCTCGTAACGTTCTTTATCATACACATCTTTTCCATAAGTTAGCCCGGCTTGTGCCAGACTTTGCAATTCAATTGCCCATTGAAGCCATTGGTTATCCATTTTTTCTCCTTATTTCTGTGAAGCGACTGCGGCAAGAATCAAATACTCTACAGCTTGCTGCAGGGGATTTGACTTTTACACTGTTTTTCTAAATCTCACTTAATCCAAAAAGATATATCAATATCTCCTTCTGCTTCTACTGTCATACAAAGTCTGTAATATCCTGGAATCAAGCCCTGAAAAACATTCAAATCCAGTTCATAATATTGCTCTGCCGACCGAGGCGTCCATTGTTGTTCCGATGGTCTTGTTCCTTTTATGGTCTCTTTTTCTTTTAAACGATACCAGTTTCCGTGATGTAATAGTTCTAAATGAAGATCTTCTCCTATCAACTGCTTTTTAGAAGAAAATTGAAAATATAGTTTCTTTTTAGAAAAAGGAACTATTTTTTCTTGTTTTTTATTAGATGTTGTTACATAATCTCCTTCTATCATCCATGGAAGAGATAGTTGTGCTTTTCCTATTTTTAGGGGATTTTCTGTTGTCTGCCATTGATCTTCTTCTGAAACGGGCTGGTAAGATTCTGGTCGAAATATCATCTGGTTTATATGACTTCCATACCAAATGATGAAAAGCATCCCCAAACAAACTCCTGCCAATAATACAAATATTCTGGTTTCTTTCCTCAAAAAACCAAAATGATAGCAAAGATACTTTTTGAACTGAAATCTTGATTCTAAAATCATAAGAAAACACAAGCATACTGACGGTATCCAAATCCAAAAAAACAAAAGATCAATATAGTTTGGCTTATATTGTTCTAACAGATAATAGAGAATGATCAATAAGGCACCGCCAATACTACCAATCCCATATAAAATCATATTCGTATTTTTTTCCTGCAAGCGTTTTCTCGGTTTTTCTAGGAAAATTCCACTAAAAGCACTCCATAGCAGGAAGGCAATAAACAGGAAGTCTTTAAAAAAAATTATAGTAGTCATTATTTTTATTCCCCCTATCTGATTTTCTTTTCTTATATTTCGGTATTGTCAGTCTTCAGCCGGAGCGTACATTTCCTTTAGGGTAAATCAACTATTATAAACAGTATACTCTATTTCTTCTTATTTGGCGAGCAGAAAATTAACGACTTATAAAAACTTTGGGAAATTTTGTCGAATTATACTAATCTGTAAAAGTCACCTGCTGGATATAAAAACAGTAGAAAGACAAAATCTGCTTTGTGGCAAAAGGAAGGACACAAGATTGGAGTGATGTGTGTATCTTGCAACTAAAATTTGCATATGCTATAATGCCATTAGGCAAAAAGAGATGCAAAAGTTCCATGTGAACAAAGAACGAAATCCCCGAATCGTATTCCAGTACAGTTCGGGGATTCTTCTTTACTTTTATAGTGGCAAAGCACCCAATTTCATGTTCGTGTACCTTTTCTTAAAGGTTTATTCTTGGAGTAGTAAAGTTGAAGATTAAAAGCAGGCAGGAAGTAGCCAGTAGCTGTCCAAATGTTGTTACAGAAAACTCGCCAGAGAGATTTTATAAATCACTCCTTTGTCAATCAAATTCCCACATAACAGCTCGATTGATATAATAACCTGGGTTCTTGATGAACGCTTCCCAGGGCGCAACCGCATGGAACACATCATGTTCTATGTCCAGGAACCAAATTTGCTTCGACTTTGCTTCCCAGAGGAGCATGACCGAATAATCCTCGCTGTTTTCCACCAAAGAAAGGAGCTGCTGTCCCTGGTAGCTGATTTCTGCCACGTCTGTATAGGCAAAAAGCCGAACCCAGCCGAGCTGCTCCCCCTCCGGGAACTCCAGCAGCAGAGAGCCGGTCTTGAAGTAGTCCTGCATTTCTATTGGTACATGATAGCGCTTAAACAGCGCGTCCTGCTCTGCCTCTGTGATCTCTGGCTCGATGGATTTGATGAATGCTGCCGTTTTCATTTGCCCGTTGGAGCGGGCGGCGGTATAAGGTCGGTATCCATACTCATCCCGAATGGTCAGATCCGCTCCCTGCTCCACCAGAAAACGCACCATCTCCGTGTATCCGCTGGCTGCCGCCAGCAGAACCGGCGTACTCAGGTTGTTGTTTTGGCTGTTCACATCCACACCGGCTTTTAGCAGATATGCTGTCACAACTCGGTTATTATCATGAACAGCCCAGCAGAGTGCCTTTCCGCCCAACTTGCGAAGGGGCAGATTGAGTCGGTCAAGCAGTGCCGGGCAGCGGTCATCCCACACCTGCGACAAATGAAGGAACAGACAGGTGATGTCCCGCTCCTCCTGACCGAACTTCCCGCCATGATCCAGCATATAGTTCAGCAAGTCAAAATTCTTCCTGCGGATTGCCATGTAAAGGGTGTCGCTTTTGGGTCCCAAGTCCACCAGATTGTGGTCAATCAGCATTTTGGCAATCTCTATCTGGTCATGAGCCAAAGCAAAGCCGAAGGCATCGGAGTAGGTGGTTATTTCCTTGTTCCCTGACCGCACGACTATTGGAATGTTCTTTTTAAGCTCCACAACTTTTCCTTTTTTAAAAAGCAGACTTCCATCCTCTATCATACGACGCATAGCCTCAAGATCGCCGGATAGGATTGCTTCGCCTGCCGGGGGCATGGACGGTTTTTGATACATAGACGGATACCTCCTTTATTCTATTTCGTCGAAATAGTATGGGTCAAATATATCACAGGTACAAGCAACATTCAACTATTATAATAGATATCAGAGCGGCAGATGCAATATTTTCTTGACAAATTCGCCTCCATGCCGTACAATCACCTCATCGGTGATGAAAAGGGATAGTACATACCGGGAAGCGCCACAGAGAGGAAGCGGTTGGTGTAAGCTTCTGCGCGGAAGGGATGGAACCTGCCTTGGAGCCTCATATGAAAGTATGACGCAGACCTGCGTTACGGGTGTGAAAGAGGAATGTGCGACAGGAACGTAAGTTAGAGCTGTCCCGTTCAAAAAGGGTGGTACCGCCGGATGAACTGGCCCCTGATAGAGATATCAGGGGTTTTTTGTATGATAGGAAAGTTCTCCGGTCCCTTGTTGTAAGAAAATCATCACAACAAGAAAGGAAGTAGTAATATGGCAGAGGAAAAGAAACTGGTAGAATCTATTACCTCAATGGAGGAAGACTTTGCCCAATGGTATACCGATGTGGTACGGAAGGCAGAGTTGATTGATTACTCCAATGTAAAGGGCTGTATGGTAATCAAGCCGGCAGGCTACGCAATTTGGGAAAACATTCAAAAGGAGTTAGACCGGAGGTTTAAGGAAACCGGCGTAGAAAATGTCTATATGCCGATGTTTATTCCGGAAAGCCTGCTGCAAAAGGAAAAAGATCATGTAGAAGGGTTTGCTCCGGAAGTAGCCTGGGTGACGCATGGAGGTCTGGAACCGCTGCAGGAGCGGATGTGCGTCAGACCGACTTCAGAGACTTTATTCTGTGATTTTTATGCCAATGACATCCAGTCCTATCGGGATTTGCCGAGGCTTTATAACCAGTGGTGTTCCGTCGTGCGCTGGGAAAAGACTACCAGACCGTTTTTGCGTTCAAGGGAATTTTTATGGCAGGAAGGGCATACGGCTCACGCAACGGAGGAGGAAGCCGAGGCGCGTACCGAGCAAATGTTAAACCTTTACGCTGATTTTTGCGAGGAAGTGTTGGCGATGCCGGTCATCAGAGGGCGAAAGACCGATAAGGAAAAGTTTGCCGGAGCCAATGCCACATATACGATTGAAGCCCTGATGCACGATGGCAAGGCGCTTCAGTCCGGTACGAGTCACAACTTCGGGGACGGTTTTGCGAAGGCGTTTGAGATTCAATATACGGACAAAGACAATAAACTGCAATATGTCCATCAGACTTCTTGGGGACTTTCAACCCGTCTGATTGGCGGAATTATCATGGTGCATGGCGATGATAGCGGGCTGGTGCTGCCGCCGAGGATTGCTCCGGTGCAGGTGATGGTGATTCCGATCCAACAGAAAAAGGAAGGGGTGCTGGAAAAAGCCTACGAGCTGCGTGATCGCCTAAAGGCATATCGACAGACAGCGCAGACGAATGCTGGTTTCCGGGTCAAGGTGGATGATACCGACAAGAGCCCGGGCTGGAAGTTCAGCGAACAGGAGATGAGAGGAATTCCGGTACGGGTAGAGATTGGACCGAAGGATATCGCCAACGGGCAGTGCGTGGTCGTTCGCCGCGATACCAGAGAAAAACTGGTAGTTTTTTTGGATGAACTGGAAACGAAGCTGGCAGAGATTCTGGAAACGATGCAGTCGGAACTGTTAGAGCGGGCGAGAAAGCACCAGGAGGAGCATACCTATACGGCAGTCACTTATGAGGAATTTCAGGATATCGCAGAGCATAAACCGGGCTTTATCAAGGCGATGTGGTGCGGGGACGTGGCATGCGAGGAAAAAATCAAAGAAGATACGACCTGTACTTCCCGCTGTATGCCGTTTGCCCAGGAAAAGATAGCAGATACTTGTATCTGCTGTGGAAAAAAGGCAAAGACGCTGGTAATGTGGGGGAAAGCTTATTAAATAGTTTTATTGAAAAATAGGCTGTTTAAAAGGTGCCACAGACAGAGGGGTTCTATTCGTCTGTTTGCAGGCACCTTTTATAATGGCAGAGATATTCGCTGTCACAGGTAAAATTCTTTTTTCCAGATCTGATATTCCTGTTCCAGCTCTTCGACATACGAATCGTCTACTGCTTTTGCCCATTTCCACAGATCCGGGGAGCCCTTCGGATCGCCGGCGATAGTTTCCAGGCAGACTTCTAAAAGAGTTCCAAAAAGACGTTTGGATTTGATGGCGTTGTAATCCGTCGTTTCAAGTATCATCGTACAATAGTGTTGCTGTTGATAAAGCGTTTCGTTTTTGGCTTCCTGACCAAGCGACTGGTTGAAACGAATCCGTCTATAGCAGTTCCCTCGGCATCATAGCCGCAGGCGCAGTCAAAATTTGCATCGTCTCTACCCCAGCTTCCATTCTGAAATTCTTTATAACAGACCGTACTGCTTTCCCCTTGCTTTAGTGCATGGTAAACAACCTTACTTAGCTTTCCTGTTTTTTCCAAGCTTTTTGCTAAAATAGTCGTCGATATTTTTCTTGATTTCAGCAGGAGGCTGGTTTTTGATCAGATATCCTGCAGGTTTGAGTGGAAGTACCTTGCTGATACTGGCTTTGTCAACGGTTCCTGTAAGGAAAATAACCGGCAGATCGGCAAACTCCGGATCGGCTCGGATCATTTCTAATACCTGTGCGCCGTCGCAGACCGGCATGTTATAATCCAGCAGAACCAAATCCGGTTTTTCCAAAGAAATACATCGGATAGCCGCTACGCCGGAATTTGCCGTTGCCACATGATAATCCTCCTGAAAAAGCATACCCATGGCTTGCAAAATCGTATTGGAATCATCGACAATTAGTAGTTTCTTTTTTGTGTTGTGATTGTCTAATTCTGTTTTAGCAAGATATTTTTGTATTTCGGATATGGCGTTCTCTGCCTGAATAGAGGATTCGTCTTTGCGTATCAGATTTGGCACTGCAGCGCAATAGGCAAAGTATCCGGACTCTGTGTGGAACAAAAGGCTGTACTGAGACTTCTGCTTTTCAAAAGCTTTTTGGAACTGCTCATAGGTCAGCAGGTTTTCGCTTTTGAGCTGGTAGGAATCAGAAGATAAAAAATGCTCCTTGATAGATTCTACGAACTGTCTTGCAGTATAGCGGACGGCGTTTAACAGTGTAGGATTTAATTTATTAGTAGAGTCTCCTATCAGTTTGCCGACGGTTTCGATCAGCAGACGTTCTTCAAAAACCAGAATAATTTCCTGCTTGTCACCTTTTTGGGTAGTATAAAGAAGCCGATAATAAACGCCGTTTCCAAAGCGCTCGCCGCCGTAGGTCTGGCTGACAAGCTGTGCTTCTAACTGGAACATGTCCTTTATAAGCTGAATGATAAGATCCCCGACAGCAAGCTGTTCCTCCTCCGGTGCAAGCGTCCCCCATTTACTGATTTCTTTTCTGACAATCGCATGATCTTCGGTCAGTGTATGCGCAATCAGCCATCCGGTACAAACGCCTAGAAAATGATTGATTGCATCTGCCGAATATTCGGTCTGTTCTAATTCCTTTTCCAGAGCCGGAAGCGTCCTGAGACGAAAATCCTCATGAAGACGTCGGTGAGTATTTAATTCCTTATAGGAAATGGATTCCATATAAGCTTCTTCTTCTGCAAAATGTTTTAGCGTATGGGCTTTAAAATATTTGATTCCTTCCTGGCAAACCCAAGGGATTTTGTCCTCCTGATCACTAAAGGCGAACAGCTTGTTGATGATTTTAAACAG
>CAJUFW010000119.1 GCA_910585655.1 uncultured Lachnospiraceae bacterium | reverse complement strand
ATCTTATACTTGATGAGTTTAGAGATGATTTGACCTCAGAGCCAAAGGATGTAGTAATTGATTTCGTACAAAAGCTTGGTGACGGTGTAGGTATTCCTTGTGAGATTTTATTGCGCTGTTTGTATATTGAAACGGTCATTTGGCTTTTCAGAGAGGAACTTGCAAACGGAGAAAGTCTTGAAGAGTGCCAACAGCTAATTACTAATATGAAAGTTGCGTATGAGTTTGCTCACAGCAGGAAAGAAACATATATGGGTGACAATACAAAGGAGGCTGGGAGTTAGCAAGTCGCCACTACCCCCAGCACACAAAAATCCCCGCTTCTTTTGTAATCCGAAACCCATTCCGTATCCGAACTTCTTGCGCGATCCGTTCCTCTATAAACGTTCGGAATTCGCTGTAGCGTTCGAGCAGGTATTGGTTCTGGTTCCCATGGCAGGAAAGAATATATTCTAAAAGCGGTTCCGTCTTGGTCAGTTCGATGGAATCCTCATAGTCCCGGCGCTCGATATGGGAAAAGCTTTCCTGTAGTAAAGCGGCGCCGTTTTCCAGTCCGAAGTGTTCATAGAGGATTTTTCCGGAAAGGCGGATACGACTGTCAAAGCGCTGCACCAACGCCGTGATTTCCTTCATATGGTTGGCGCCGTAGGTGCTGCATAGGAAACGTCCGTCTGGCTTTAGGACGCGGCGGACTTCCCGGCAGACGGCAGGAATTGTTTCACAATAAAACAAGACATGATTGGCAATTATCAGATCAAAGCTATGATCCGGAAAAGGAATTTTGGTGCAGTCAAAGCATTGGAACGAGAAACGGGAGTCCTCTGCGCCGATGCTTCGCCTGGCGTCCCGTAGCATTCCTTCAGAAACATCAGACAGCACCACCGAACAGCCGGCTGGAAGCTGTTTGTTGTTTTCCGTCCATAGAGCGCCGTTGCCACAGCCAATTTCTAAAATCCGGAAATCGGTTTTCTTTGTCTGCCGATCCAGCGCGCATTGTTCATAAATCCAGGGAAACCATCCCTGGGAATTGGTAGAATATTCCTGGTGTAGCCGAATCCGGGCTGCGATATTTCCTGCGTTTTGGTATTGGCTTTTCAGGCTTTGCTCCATTCCGGTCAGATGAATGAGCTGGAGCATCTGACTCCAATCGGTTTTCAGATCCTGTGAAATAGCGGCTACGGTATTGTCGATCGCGGTTTCTACAAGCTGGAGCTGTTCCATACGATCCTGTACCAGCTTTTTTTGTAGCTTTAGGGAATGGAGAAGAAAATGGGAGTCTGCTTCTCCAATGGTCATTTCCCGGATATCATCAAGCGAAAACCCCAGGTATTTCAACAGTAAAATCTGCTGCAGCTTGGCAAGGTCGGAATCCGTATAAAATCGAGCGCCGGAGTCCTTGACAAAGGAAGGTTTTAGGAGATTTTTTTGGTCATAAAAACGTATCGTACGGACGGAGACCTGCGCCATACGGGCAAATTCGCCGGAAGAATAGTAGCCGGGAAGTTTCATGATTAGAACACCTCTTTTCTTGTTTTATTGTATACCAGAAGGAGAAAGACTACAAGAAAGAATTTTAAATTAAAAAAAAGATTCTCTGCCATATTTTTGACGAGAAACTATCATAACATAAAACTGGAAGGAAGTCTAAAAGTTGCCAATTTTCCCTCTTGAGAAATTCAAAAAAGTGGTATATGATAAAATGTATGCGGTCTGCCGATATATAGATAGAAGGGCTTCCGCAAAAAACTACGCTGGATAAAGTGAGGGTAGAAATGAGCGCAGAGGAACAAACAATTCACCTTGTGGCGATGGATCTGGACGGGACGTTGACCAACAGGGAAAAGCAGGTAACAAAGCGAACCAGGCAGGCGATACGGCGGGCTCAGGAGGCAGGAATTTGGATAGCACTGGCTTCCGGGAGACCATATGCAGGATGTCGCCCGGTGGCAGAGGCTTTGGAGCTTACACAAAGGGGAGGCTACATCCTGGCATTTAACGGAGCCCAGATTTTAGAATGCCATACGGGGAAGGTGCTTCATTCCAGAGAAATTGCAAAGGAGCTTTTACCGGAGATTTTCCGAGCCGGGGAGCAGTTTGGAGTAACCGCCCTGACCTATGAAGGGGAGAAGATATTGAGCGAACATCCCGAAGACAAGTATGTGCAGATGGAATGTTTTATCAATCAGATCGAGGTCAGGCGTGTAGAGTCTTTAGAGCAGTATGTAACCTGGTCAGTACCAAAATGTCTTTTGGTCGGAGAGCATGAACAGCTTCTTCCGGTCAAAGCTTATTTGGAGGAAACGTTTCAAGACACTTTAAGCATTTATTTTTCCGAGCCGTTTTTTCTGGAAATCATGGCGGAGGGTGTCAACAAAGCAAAAGGGCTGGAGATGCTGGCTAAAAGGCTTGGAAGCAGCCGGGAGCATATCTTGGCGTGCGGAGACGGGCTGAATGATATCAGCATGATACAATATGCCGGGGTTGGAGTGGCAATGGCAAATGCCTGTGAGGAAGCAAAAGCGGCGGCGAACTGGCTGGCGCCCTCGAATGAAGAGGATGGAGTCGCACAGGTGTTGGAGCAGATATTAGACGGGAAAGGAATTCCGGTCTGATAGCAAAAGGACTTTACTGAAGGCAGCTATGACGCTATTAAGCTGTCTCAGTGGAGCATATAAATTTTTAGAAAGGCTGACAAGGTAGCTGCAGAATACAACATATGTCATTTGCAGCATACAAAAAGGAGGATGAAGTATGACAAAAACAGCAAAGAAAGTACGCTGTATAGCCGCATGGCTGGTTTTGGTGCTGGCATTTTTAAGTCTGGCTCCTGCGGCAACAACAGAAGCGGCAACACCGGAAGCTTATATCTTTTTAAAGGGAAGCTCTCCGCGGAAAAAGTATACCAGCAGCAAACCGCGCTATATTTATGTAGGCGGAAAAAAGGTCAATTTTGATTATTATGTAGACGGAAAGACAAAGGGTGTCAAGGGAACCTGGGCATCCAGTGATAAGAAGATTGTCACTGTAGATAAGAGCGGTATTGCCCGCGCAGTCGGAAACGGAAAGGCTACGATCAGCTTTACGTTTACCTACAAAGGGAAAAAATACAGTATGAAAACCCATGTAGTTGGTCGTACAAGAGCAGAATCCTGTACGGTAAAGGTAGTAGAGCCGTCTGATTTTGACGGTACAATGGAAGTCGGCGGATGGATTGACATTAACCGGACGTTAAAGGCAAAAGCAAAGGCAAGAGCCGTGACTCCTGGTATCAAATCTACCTACAAGGCTTATGGCGAGCTGTATGATGATGAAGATTGTACCATTGTGCATGACGGCAGCGTAGCAACCCTCGGTGATAAGTTTATTGTCACAGGCGAAGGCGACGGCGTTGTATACTTTAAGGCAAACGCCAGAAATTCCAAAACCAATATGGATTACAATGTAGACAGTAATGTCATTAAGATTACGGTTGGGGAAGGAAAGCAAGAGGAAGAAGATAAGCCTGACGAGACCCTTGTAACAGGCGCTACTCAGACGGATGTAGATAAGATTAAGGTGACTTCTACGACGGATATCAATAGTATTACCATTAAAATGGGAAATACGATTTTGTCACAGCGTAAAGGAAGCCCGGAGATTGCTGCAGATAAGAAGTCAGCGATTGTATCTTTGCCAGGGAATTATCAGACAGCTACTTATACGGTACTTATCAATGATGTAACATCCTCGGCGATTGAAGTAAAATGTGAAACCAGAAGACTGGAAAAAATGGAATTGGATTCTCCTTATGCCGTTTTGGATCGGGAAGTGATCAGTATTATCAATAATAAAACGGTCAATCCAAAAGCAACTGTAAGATATCGGGTATTCGATCAGTTTGGCAACGATGTGACAAAGAGCGCTGCGTTCCCTGTTTCTGATTTTTACAGTGGCGGAATTTTCCAGTTGAAGTCACAGGGTGTTATGGAATTTGAATTTTCCTATAATCCGGTGATTGGAACAAAATATGATGTAGTTTTGGTACATCAGGGCAGCGCAAAGACGATGAGAGAACAGGTCGAACTGGTAAAACCGGCTGTGGTAGAAAAGATAAGCTTTGCCGGAATTTATCGGTATGATGCTTCAAAGGCGTCTTACGAACTGATGGCAGACGAGACCGTTAGCAATATGGCAGAGGGAACGGCAACGATTTCGGCATTTGGCGGATCCGTCAGCAATACAAAAACGCATGGTGCTTATTATATGCTGTTTAAGGCAGAAAACCAGTATGGTGGCAATGCTGCGGCTGCAGGTGTTGGATTTAATTCTTTAGTGGTAAATTTAAGTCCGGGAACGACAGGCTTAGCGATTGATACAGTAAAGGAAAATGGTCAGTCATCTGCTCAGATACAGTCCATTAACCCGATTACAGTCAATAATGTAGAACATTTGGCATATCCGTTAAAATCAGGAACACTCAAAGAGGGAACTGCATATTTGACAGCATTTGCGGTAGGATCTTCTACAAACATCAATACTACCTTAAAGGTAAATTCTAAGATGGGAATTAAGACCTTTACCATTTCGGCAGCCGAAACGTTGTATGATACTAAGCCGACTTATTTGAATTATTCTGTAGTAGATACGTATGGAAACAACGTAACAGACTACAATACGTTAGTAAAATATTGTGGATTAAACAGCGGAGGTACGGTAGCGGAGATACCTGCCAATAGTGAAATTATCCGGGCTACCAATTCCCAGTCTAAATTTGCCTGGGAAAAACAGTCAGATGGAAGCGCTAAGCTGCGTTATACTCCGCAGGCTGGTCAGAGTTTATCTGCCAATACGACTGGTACGGATACCATACAGACGATGTTAAATACGGTAAACGTACAATTTTATACATTTTCGCTTTATGCAAAACCATTACCAACAGAATTTGCTGGCGTAAGAGCAGAGGCAGAATTAGGTGCGCTTATCAATGGGAAAGCTCTGCATCTTAGAACAAAGGATTTGTTGGTATATGACCAGTACGGACAGGAAATGAGTGCAGAATTATTGAAAAAGAGTGGTTATTCGTTCAAAGTAAGTGAACCTAGAATTGATCCGGTGAATGCGTTTAAACCTGGAAGTCATGCTGCGATTAGTAGTGGTATAAAATTTGATTCTGGAGCGGATAGCTTGACAGGTGATGGAACTGGTATTTACCAAACGATTCTCAAACTGGAAACAGGTAGTGTTGCCGGAACCGCTTCCTTTATGGTAACGTTGATACCACCGTCCGGAAGCAATAATACGAAGAACTTAATGGCAGATATTACAATGAGAGCAGTAGAATGGGGTAATTTAAGTACTGGTGACTATCAGGTAGAACCGATGGGAACATTATCCAATGCAGATGGTAGCGAGCATGAATTTGTTGTAACAGGAAATTCCGGTGGAACGAGAATTATAATTCCAAAGGACGATTATACAATCGTAGCTACTTCTAGTTATGCCCAGAAGTTTTTAAATCAAAATCAGACGGCTATTATTCCTAATAAAGTAAACTTGGGTGAAAGTACTAGTAACAAGGAAGGTTTAGGCTATCCAATCAATAGCAATAACTGCCGGAAGGTTACGTTTACCTATCAAATTGTTATAAACGACGGAAATGCTACGATGATTACAACAGATGTAGTGATTACCGATGAAATGCGAAAAGCCAGTGTAGTAGAGGCTAGTTCGACTGTGACGGATAGAACGATCACGACTGGCAGAACAATATGGGCTCAGATTAAGGACAAAAAAATGATTGTAGCAAAAGATCAGTATGGAGTTTCGTATGATGATTTTACAAATGATATAGTTCGTGTTACGGTTTCCAGTAAGCCGAATACGATAAACGTAAATAAAAACGGAACGCCATTGGCTCAGGTGACAAGCGGAACCGGTAAAATAACCGTTCAGGTCTTTATCAATGATTTAGCGCCGATTACCTTGGAACTGGAAGTTTCAGCCGGTTCAACAGGAGGGACTACGGGGTCGCCAGCAGCAATCTCTCTCCCAGCGTCCTTCTGGTCCGTCTAGTGAGAGGCTTGTGCCAATTGATGGTATGAACAGTATGACGCTATAAACTATAATATCGTAAAACCAGAAAAAGGATGGAATTTTCCATCCTTTTTTTGATATCCGAAATTTGGATCATAGAGAAAGAAATCCTATATACTGTGCAGAACTGTAACAATCCTGCCTTTAAAATGCCTTATTTACTATCTAAAATAGCCATAGAAATGGGTGTGGGAGGAAAATGCAAGAAGGTTTGGCGAAGCAATAGCCGAATGGCAGTTCGCCGACAGAGTTGGATAGGATCACAGGAGCCGACGGTAGCAATAGGAGAGCATACCTGCATTGGCACCAAACGAAAAAAGAAAGGATAAGGCAGGATGAGAATAGGAAAGAAAATGAAACGGCTGCTTTCCTTAGGGTTAGCCGCCATTACAGTAGTAAGTCTGGGAGTGGGAAGCTTTACACCAGGTCAGGTGTTTGCGTCTGAAGGAATAACGGATAATTCCGAAGTGACAGGGGATGCCATAGAGGATGACGTTCTCAGCCCGGAAAATGAAATCAATTTGCGGATGATTGTGACAAGTGATATTCATGGGCAGATGACTTCCATGGATTATGAGAACGGAAGAAGCAACAGCCACGGGGGAATTGAAAAGCTGCTGACCGGAGTACGGGAGGCGAGGCAGGAGGTACGGGAGACGAATTCCTTTACCTTTGACTTAGGAGATATTTTGTACGACTATACAACAGAAAATATTTTTATCACGGATTCCACGGCATTGCAGCCGGTTTGGCAGGCGTATAAGATGATGGAGTACGATGCCTTTACGTTGGGAAACCACGATTTTGATTATGGCTTTGACTATATTATGGATCAGCTTTTGCAGGCGGGAATGACGGATAATTGTGTCGTGTCAAATTTATGGAAAACGGCGTCCGGAAGTTATCCGTTTCGAGAGACGATGATGCTTGACCGGATGGTCGAGGCAGAAGATGGTAGTCGGGTATTGATACGGATTGGCGTAATTGGAGAGACGATCCCAACACTGTCCCAGAAGACGGAGGTAATGACGGGGCAGCTAACGACAGAAGGGATGGTTAAAAACGTAGAAAAAAAGGCAAAAATCCTGAAAGAAGAGGGAGCCGATCTGATTGTCGTACTGGCGCACAGTGGTTTTGGAGTAGAAGAGCCGGGGGATCTGGATGAAAATACGGCTTATGCTCTGACAAAGATTCCAGAGGTAGACGTCGTGTTTGCCGGGCATGAGCATAAAGTATTTCCAGGCGGAAATGGTGATGAAGCAGTATATGCCCTGCCGAATACCGATCCGGAAAATGCTTTGGTCAATGGAAAGCCTCTTGTTATGCCGGGCAGCAGAGGAGACCAATATGGCATCGTAGATTTAAAATGTGAGCTGAAGGATGAAGAGCTGATTGTATTATCCAGCCAGAGTGAGGTACGGGATGCGGATATTTTTATGGATTCTGCGCCGGAGATTACCGAGGATTTGTACGGAAGCTTTTTGGCAATGTTTAAAGAGCATTATACCAAGAAAATAGCAACGATTGAAAAGGGGATTACATATCACAACTATTTTGGTATGATTCAGGACAATTCTGCTTTGCAGTTAGTCAACAGTGCAAAGCTGGCGTATGCGATGAAGTTTCAAAACAGTTTAAACGGAAAGGCGTATGCGGATTTGCCGGTGGTGGCTAGTTCCGGTTACAGTTACTATGGTCAGACGAGTGATACCGATTATATTACAGTCGATCCAGAAGAGGATGCGTCTAACTTTATCCGGGTATCCGGCAGTATTACCGGAGCGGATATCAAAGCAATGCAGACGTATCATGCGTATATCGTACTCTATCAGATTACCGGAGCGCAGTTAAAGGAGTATATCGAATGGTCGGCAAGCGCCTATGCGACGATTGGAGAAGAACCGGATTGGGATTATGTCCTGCCGCCGTTGTTTTCCGCAGGCTGGAGAGAGGATTGGAGCAATTTCCGTATTTTTGACGGGGTAGAATATACCATTGATCCGTCCGTAGCGCCGCGGTACGATGTGACAGGAAAGAAGATCAACAATACGAACCGTGTGACCTCTCTGACGATTAACGGAGTTCCGGTGAAATCAGACGACTTGATGATTTTGGCTTGTGACAAGATTTTAAAGCCGACAGAGGCGAATCAGGACGTTGTAAAAAAGCAGCTTCTAGGCGGTTACGTCAGCTCCCAGAATTTCTTTATTTCCTGGCTGGAAGAGCAGGCGAAAGCAGGTAACATCGCAGTGACGGCAGACAATAACTGGAGTGTGAAGCTGCCGGAAAATTATGTTTTTCTGACGGAAGGAAGCGAGGAAGCTACTCAGTTTTTGACACAGGAATCCTGGTATGTCAATACAATCTCGGTAGAGGGAGGCGGATCATATTATTGCGGGAATTTTAAGCCTTCTACTGATACGACAGGACCAAATCTGGTCGTAACGCCGAATGTGACGGTTCCGACAGAAAGCAATGTGATCTTAGCCGTAAAAGCAAACGATGCAAGCGGTTTGAAGAGCTTGCAGTATTATAAAGGAGATGCCGGAAAGGATCCGTCTGTTTGGGAAAAAGCGCCAAGTGTTAAAGACGGAAAGGTGACAGTAGCAGAGAACGGAACTTATAGCTTCCGGGCAGAGGATAACCAGGGAA
This sequence comes from uncultured Lachnospiraceae bacterium, assembly GCA_910585655.1. Taxonomy (GTDB): domain Bacteria; phylum Bacillota; class Clostridia; order Lachnospirales; family Lachnospiraceae; genus MGBC131033. The sequence continues at coordinate 1,921 of CAJUFW010000119.1, read as the reverse complement.
ATGTGACAGTAACCAAAATAGTAGTAGATAATATTGATAAGGAAATTTTGCAGATACCTACCGTAAATACCTACAGCAACAGGATGGCTTCGATTAAAGGAGCGGCGACTCCGAATGCGACTGTCTATATCAAAGCGTCCGGAAAAACTTATTCGACAAAAGTAGAACAAGATGGAAGTTTTGCCTATGCTCTGCCGAATCAGCCGTCTGGAGAAAAACTGGAGCTGTATGTCAAAGACAGCTCCGGAAGAATGAGCGAGACGGTGACAGTACAGGTAAAGCGAACCGGACCGAATCGTCCGACGATTTCCGTTACGATTAAAAATACGCATACGGTAGTAAAAGGAAAGCTAAAGGATGAAGACGCTCTGCCGATTGCGATGATTGGATCGGCGGTTTACGGAACAAAGGAATCACTGGAACGCTATCGGTACAGCGAGCTTTATGATGAGAAGCTGGAAATGATAAAAACAACGGTGAAGATTTCCAAGGGCGTCTATACCATTAAGGTGCCGATTCCGGATATTGGGGAAACGGTGACAATTTATACAGTGGATTCCTTGCTGCGTGCCAGCCGGAAGCGTAGTATGAAGGTAGTAGAGGGAGGTCCGAATAAGCCGACTGTTTATCTGCCGTCGAGCGCCGAGCGTCAAATCAAAGGCGAGGTCGTACCGTTGAAAAAGGGAGAGTGTTATCGTGTTGCCGTGACGATAGGAGAGCGAAGCTATACCGGTCAGACCGAGGTAGACGGAAGCTTCTGTGTAGAAACGGGCAAGATGAATCCAGGGGATTCCGTGGAAGTAGTGCTGTATGATCTGGGGGTAGAGGAACCGAGAAAAAGTGCGCCTACTACACAAACTGTGATAGACTATCAGGAATATGAGACAGGAAGCATTATAGTAGACACTGTGACAGAGGGCGATACGTTTGTAAAAGGATTTTATCGACCGAACGCTTCTCTTACACTGCTTTTAGATACCAGCCGTTATGAAGCGACCTGCGATGAAAATGGCAGATTTGAGATAGAAGTAAAGAACCGGATCTTTTTAAGCTCTCTGTTGTTTATCGTGGCAAGAGAGAAGGACGGAAGCCTGCAGGCAATAGCAAAGGTTCAGATTCAGCCGTCCGGCGGGCAGACTGATTCCGGAAATACCGAAGGAGATACGCAGCCGGATACCGAAGGAACCGAGACAGACGAATCTGGAACGGGTACGCAGCCGGATAACGGAGAACAGGAACCAAACGGCTCGGAACCGGCGCCAGGAACGACTTCCGACGGTTATCCGATGGAATAAAAAGTTCCTGTAACTACGGTTAAAACGGCGCAAATGATAAAATTGGAAAAAATCGCAAGAAAAATACTGGACAAAACAGGAAAAATATGGTATTCTATAAACATAGGCAAAGGCTGCTTGAAACTACACGATGAAACGCCTCAAAATTCTGGTAAGAGAAAGGAATATGGGGATGAAAGAAAAACGAATGAACATGGGATATGTGGTAGATCAACTGGTCGCTGAAATGATGGAGGAAATGAAGTGGTGGATGGACGCCAAGACGTATAATCTAAACGGGAGCCTGTTAAGGCGTGCCGTAGAGCAGAGCGTATGCCGGGGGATGGAAGAGGGGCTGAACATGAGCGCCTACTATATTCCAGCTAGATTCCGCCCAGGCTTTTCCATCCGAAAGCAGTCTTAGGACAGAAAGCAGTTTCATAATACAGAATAGTTAAACTGTTATGTGCGTATGCCAAGGTAGAAACCAGGCATACGCACGTTGTAATTTTACGGTTATTTATGGAAAAAGAATTGAGTGTGTACCCCGCCCGGAGGGCTTTTTGTATCATAGGGAAGTTTAGAGAACTTTCCTATGATAATCGGGTAGGAGGTAGATAATTATTTTATCTACCGACCTCCCACAC
>CAJUFW010000118.1:4191-10689 GCA_910585655.1 uncultured Lachnospiraceae bacterium | reverse complement strand
TCTATATTACCCAAAACCGGATATCCATTTACCTTCTTATGAATTAACTCTGGTGCGTCATCCACAAAACCCAAAAGCGTATATTTTATATATTCTGTTTTATTTTCTTGTATCTGCCACAATACTTCTCTTCCTAAGCCGCCTGCTCCCACAATAATAAGCTCTTGTTTCATTTCCTTTCTCCCTCACAACAATATTCTCCCTCTAAAAGCTGCTTTCCTTTTCTAAAAACCTGTACCGGAATATGCAAAAACGGCATACTACAAGTTTCTCCAAACCACAATGAAAATGCTTCCCCATTCCATTCTGACATCAGATTTTCCGGTGCTTTTCCTACATATGCCCTCCTAGAAACAGGATTCTCCGGCATACACGCGAAAGATATTTTTTCATAAGTCGTATACATCCTAACTTCTTGTATCTCCATTTGTAAGATTGCTCCCAATACCTGTACCAAAAAATAGCTGGCACGAAATTTTCCTTTTATCTCCAACCATTTTTCCTTTGTAGAAATACTCGACTTCATCTCAATTAAATGAACATTCCATTTCAAAAAAATCTTCTACAAAAAAATGCTTTATCACATAATTTTTATATTCCTCTTTCATCCTACGTCCTTTCCTTACGGCTCCCAATTACTGATTTTGAATTTGAACCACATCCTCCATAATCTGCTCTAAGGCTTCATTAAAGGTGGGGACTACAAACCCATTCGTCCCACAGGAGAGGGATTCTACTCTTGTTAATCCTACTTTATCATTGGATAATTGATATACCCGAACTACATTTTTATCTATCAAATCAACTTGTTTATATCCATATTCTTCTGCATTGGCTTGTATACTTTTTAAATGAATCATATTATTTAAATGCTGCAAAACAATATCACTGTGCGTTGTCACCATTAGACGAATCCCCGCATTTACCATCTGAATCAGCACCTGACCCATACGTTTTTGCAGAGCAGGATGCAGGCACAGTTCTGGTTCTTCATAAAAAATACCATTTATTACTTTTTTATGAGCAAGCAAAAGTAAAAGAGGAGAAATCTCCGTAGCTACTGCAGATGTAACTCGAAACGGATATTTTTTTCCCTCGCCATGTGGTATATAGCTTAATTCCTTTCCAGGTAATGTGCTTATGACAATAGTTCCCTGAATCATATCCTGCAAAAGGGAAACAATTTCCTGATATTTTTCCGATGCCTCTTCCCCCTCGGAAAGCTCACCAATTTCATCTAAAAATGCCATAACAGGTCTGGAAAATGCTTCTACTGAGACGTTTTCCTCTGATGTCCCCTCCCAGCCATACGTATTGTTTCTGGCAAATTTATCTATAATGCCCTTTGTCATCATAAATCCTGTTCTGGCAGAAGGAAGATAGATAACACTGCGTCCTTTCCGATAATTTCCTGTTCCAATCAGCGCTCGTAATAACCCGCTGATATAATTCCTTATTGCATTTTTTTGAATTATTTGCTCCTCTATGATTTCCTGCGAACCAATCTCTTTATTTTCCTGTTCTTCTTCTGACTGCCAATACCCTACATAATAGTTGCCCAAATGAGAACATTCTATTTCCAAATTTCCCTGATCTCTTTTCAAAGTCAGCCGTTCCGGTGGTAATTCCGGCATCCGCAAAGATAATTTGCCAATCTGAACTACTTCGCTGTGAAATAGAACTTTGACCAACTCCTCTTTTTTTTCATCCAAAAGCTGGTTGATTATTATTTGCAGACTCCCCGAAATCTCCTGCAATTCTATCGTTGCAGTCGCTCCTTCCTGTAAATTATCTATTTTTTTCCAAAACAAATCTTCTATTCTGTCATATTCTTTGGAGCATAACTTTTTTACAACCTCATAAGAAAATACCACCTGACCACTTAACGCATATATCGCCCATAACAGGGATAATAAGTAGCTTTTTCCACTATTGTTATCTCCTACCAACAACGTCATTGGCGCAAGTTCGATTTCTGCCCGTTCAATTTTTCCGAATTTTTCCACTATCAGCTTCCAATATCCCATTTTTTCACCTTTTTTACTTTCTTTCCTTTTTTACATGCCGTTCCACCACACAACTATGCTTCTTCTCTTTCCAATCATAACTAATCCCTACCAACAAAATTTCCCCCGTATATCCTTCTACCCAGGAAGCGTAGCGTTTCTCCCGAATCTGCTTTATCGCTCCCTCAGCCGATTGATTCCACTTTAACTCAATCACCAAAGCAGGATATTTTGCGCTCTCCCTCTGCCTTGGCAAATATACTACATCTGCAAAGCCCTTTCCGGTTGGCAGTTCCTGAATCGGGGTTAAATAGTAGGCTTTTGCACTGTAATAAGCCAGCAAAATAGTACAGGTTAAAGCATTTTCACTATTATATTGTAAGATAGAAGTCATTTCTTCATGAATCTCTTCGATTCCTGCCGCTACTGCTTTTTCATTCATCGCCCAAGTATTTTTTAAGAGTTCCTCTGACTTTGATAGTGTTTCTACTACCCCATTCCACCCAGATCCATCTATCGCATTGCAAAACTCCTGAGCAATTTCCTGATTTGGAATAAATACCTCATTGGTTGCTTTATCATAAGTCAAATACCCCAAATGCACCAATAAAGTCAGTACGTCATCCTTTGTCTGAAAAGTGGTCATATCATTTTGAAACTTCCAGGTATTGACCTTACAATGCCCATTTCCCAGCATGGTGATAATCGCCTGTTTCAAGCCATCATAATCTAAATCTATATAAACTTTTAATGCCTCATAGGTCTCTGTTCCCGTCCAATAGCTCCTCTGCTCGCCCCTTCGCAGCGCATCCGCTACTGACTTCGGATTATAAATATGCAGTCCATCCACCAAATAGCCGTCATACCACTCCTGCAGTCCGGTAAAACTGACCTTCTGCTTTAGACAAAGCCGCTGGACTTCCTCCTCGGTAAAACCAAAATACTGCGATACCCCAAAGGAATCTACCATTGAATATTCATCAAAAATATTAAGAGCCGAATGCTCCCCATACTTCTTAATCGGAAGAATCCCAGTCATATATACCAGTTCGACATACTCGGTTCCTTTGAAAAGCCCACGAAGAAAATCCAGGTAATCTTTCTGGATATCCTGTCGCTCTTTGGCAAGGCGAAACACGCAGTCCCATTCATCTATCAGGAACACAAAACCTTCTCCGGTCTGCTTCCATAATTTATCCAAAGCAGTTTTTAACGGGGTATTTATCTGGATTCCCCTACAGTCCGGGAATTCCTCTATCAATTCTTCTACTACCGCTTTTTCCAGTTCTCCAATAAAAGTCTCCACACTTTTTCTGGAATCCAAAAAATGCTGAACATCAAAACGAATCACCGCATGTTGGTTTAGATGAGTTTCAAAGGATTTCTCCTGTTCCGCTTCTAATCCGGCAAATAAGTTCCTCGAATCACAGCCTTTACTATAATAAGCAGCCAGCATATTGGCAGCCATCGACTTGCCAAAACGGCGCGGTCGGCTGACGCACATAAAACAATCTATCTGTTCCAGTCTTTTATTGACCATGGAAATCAGCTTTGTTTTATCTACATAAATATCCGAATTTACCAGTCTTCTAAACGTCACATTCCCAGGATTTACATAATTTCCCATAGCCGACCCTCTTATCTCTATCTCTCCCGCTCAATCCTTCCGTCCTTTACCCGGTATACCATATCGCAGCCTTCAATGGTCTGTAAGCGGTGGGCAATAATCACCATCGTCTTCCTGCCATGCAGGCTGTTGATCGATTCCATGATGGCGGCTTCTGTTTCATTATCAAGGGCAGAGGTAGCCTCGTCAAAAATCAGCAGTTCCGGATTGGTATACAAGGCTCTGGCAATCCCGATTCTCTGCCGCTGTCCACCGGAAAGACGCACGCCGCGCTCTCCAATCTGGGTATCCAACCCCTCCGGCAGCGAACGGACAAACTCCGCTAACTGCGCCTCTTGCAACGCATACCATACTTGTTCGTCGGTCTGCTCTTCTCTTGCCAGTCCAAATGCCACATTGGCTCGGATCGTATCGTCAAGCATAAAAATTGTCTGCGGAATATATCCGATATGAGAAAGCCATTCTGTATAAACGGACATCACATCTACGCCATCCGCCAAAACCTGTCCTTCCTGTGGATTTAAAAGCCCCAGCATGATATCTACCGCCGTTGTTTTCCCTGCTCCGGAAGTTCCTACAATCCCCACCGATTTCCCGACCGGAACGGACATTTGCGCATGCTCTAAGACATGCTGCTCACTGTTAGGATAGGAGTAGGAAATATTTTGTAATGTAATTTCCCGCTCGAAGGTAAGGCGAGACGATGTTTTCCTGCCACTGGTCTTTTCTGTCTGCCGTCCGTTTCCGTTTTCCAATATATGCAGATTTTCCAACATTTTATCTAACGCTGGTTCCTGATAAGCGATTGCATTTAAGGCTACGACTACCCGGTTAGCGCTTGGCAGCAACTTGACAGCCGCCATTGCAAACGCGCCCAGAGAAGTAATCAAAGTCTCTATTTCTCTTCCTTTGTAAATCATAATAGCAATCAATGCCAGCATAGAACAGACGCTAACCATTTCTATCAACAGACGTGGAATATTTCCTAACACGGAACTCCACTTTTCCGCCTGAATCATACGTCTTCCGCTTTTTTCATAATTCTCTTCAAAAAAAGCTTCGGTATGCGTTACCTTGACTTCTTTGATCCCATTGATCGCCTGCAGCAGCCATTTATTGGTCAGGGCTCCATGCTTTTGCAAAGACAAGCCCTCCCGCCGTAAAATCGGCTTTACAATCCGGGCAATCACCAGCATAATCGCACCCATCATCAGCGCAACAAAAGACGTCATCATTGGATCTACAATAAAAATCGTTATCAGGAGCGCCATTGAGACTACTGACTCTGTGGCAAACTGCAAAAGTGTCGTCAATAAGCCATACGTCTGCCCGACGTCTCCCTGAATGACCCGTACAATCTCTCCGGATTTTGCACTTAAATAATATTCATATGGTCTGGTCATATAAGCTCGAAGCAGCCGCTGTTGCGTTGCAAAACGGTTGTTGAACACAAACCGGGACTGCGCATAATATTGAAGCATCAAAAATAAATCCTTGGCAATAAATATCAAAATCAAGGCTCCGATACAGACGATAACAAACGTCCGGTGAGAATGTAAATCAAAAAAAGCACAAACCTGCTTTACCAGCTCATTTGTCTCAATAAGATTGGGCTGCATAATCGCTGAAATCAGCGGAATCATCAACGAAACGCCCAGCACCTCTAAAAAAGCTCCTATCAGCATCAAAAAGAAAAGAATAACGATTCGCTTCTTCTGTCCGCGTTCTAATAATAGATTAAATTTTTTTAATATTCCAAGCATGACAACACTCCATTTTCATCATTTTCCGCCTTTATTATGGCACAGTTATTCAATAAAATCAACCCAAACATCTTTCTCTATCCCATACGTTTTAACAAAATCGTCGGCAGCTAATGTTTTCAAAATGAGTGATAAATCCAGAAATATATCGGAAAATAACAAATTTTGCTTGTATATCCTTTCAAAATGCTATATGATAAAAAATATAAAAACTATTTGCTGCCAAACGGCAAAGAACAGGGGGTAATCATGATAAACTACGCACCATTTTGGAACACCTTAAAGCGAAAGGGAATCTCTCAATACTGGCTTATTTCCAATCACGACCTTTCCAGTGCAACCTTAGATTCTCTCCGGAAAAATAAAGATATCACCCTAAATACCCTACATCATATTTGCTGGATGTTGGACTGTGATATTTCCGACGCCGTAGAATTCGTCCCGGAAAACGGAACGCCCACGCTCATCGACAAAACGATTGTAGCAGATCCCAAGCAAAACCGTATGGCGCTTGCCAAGACACAATCATTTGAAAACGCTGATTCCCCACGCCGTGCGGGCAAGCTCTATGAATGTTATGAGCCTAAAATGCGCCCGGAGCCGACTATCAGCTACGCGCCATTTTGGGATACCCTGAAAAAATCCGGAATTTCCCAGTACCAGCTCATTCATACCTACAAAATTTCCTCTGCTACTTTAAATTCCATTCGGAAAAACCGTAATTTAACCTTAAATACCATAGAAAAACTATGTCAGATTTTAAATTGCAGGATTTCGGATGCCGTAAATTTTTCTTAAATACAACAACTATACAGCATTGAAATAATAACACCTCCTATTGTTTCAGTGCTGTTTTTCTGTTTTTCTTTTCATCCTGTTTCCTCTTCTATCTTTCATTTTCTGTTTTTTATTTCTAAATTTTCCTATTTTATCAAATATTCCAACACCTTCCGGCATTTTTTCAGAGCTTTTTAACCAGCATTTGCTTTACAAAATATTTCTAAACATTATCTATTTTTCTTAGATATTATATTTATTTTCTTGTTTTTCTTATTTTTTGTAAATTAAGAAAATTTTTTTCAGAAAAAACTACTTTTTTTGA
>CAJUFW010000118.1:0-4181 GCA_910585655.1 uncultured Lachnospiraceae bacterium | reverse complement strand
ATGGTTATATAGATGGTGGAAAATAAAACTTATCACTTGGCAGAATTTGTGACAGCGTCAACCTTTTGGCGTTTAGGAGAACTTCTCTTTCTAATGAGAGGATCTGTGCCTTCCTCCTGTGAAATATCAGGCAGCAAATGGGAGGACAGAGGTTTGACCGGGCAATGATGCAACACCCTTGTACAAAAGAACCCGGCAATCGGGATACCCGAACGAAAAAATCGCGGCAATTCCGCATAGAAAAGGAGAACATGTTATGAAAACTTTAAAAGTGAAAAAGTCCGCTTCCACGTTCCTATTCCTTACTCTTTTCCTGGTTTTATCCAAGCACCCTGTCGAGATCGCCATCTTGTTTGGGCTTACTTATCTGCTTCGATGGCAAGCAGGAGGCTTGGAATTTCACAACCATTACAAAAGGTTGGCAGCCCTGACAGGACTTTGGGTGATGGGAGTCATCTCCTATCCTCTGGTCTGTCCGATTTGGGTACTCTATCCGTTTTTACTGCTGATCAACACGACAATATACTTTTTTGCTCCTGCTACAAATCAAACGACCGTTGAGGAAGAACTCTGGGAGCAAGAAGAAAAGGAGTATGGAAATAACGGGAGAAGCCCAGAAGAAAAAAGCTTAGAAAACAGAAAAAGATTAGAACAAAGCAGGCAACTAAGACGGCAAAAGAAACATCGATCCGTTTTTATTGCAGGCGTATTATCTCTTTTCACGATAGCTATGCATAAAACACCGATTTCTTCTCTGTTGCTGGTAGCTCTTTTGGCAGAGACGGTGTCGATTCTGGGCGTGATTTTAGAGGCTCTTCAAGAAGAAGCCAGAAAAATGTAATATAGGAACCCATTACGAACAAAAATTCCCCACAAAGGCTTTTGCTGCCTGGAGCCAGAGTGGGGAATTGTATTACCGAAAAACCGGTATTTCTTTCTGTTTATTTATTTTGAAATATTTTCTAAAAATTAGCTATATTTCTTAGAAACTATATTATCCTGTATTTTTATTATATTTTTTGTAAATTCAAAAAATTATTTTTAAAAATATCAAATTTTTCTGACACATTTTTCATTTTTAGGAGTTATATAAGTAGCGAGATAATCTCAAAGCGAGATAAATCGCAAAATTTCTTTTCTGGCATAATTAATGACAACATCAGCACTTTGTCTTTCAGGATATGCTACAAAAAAGGTTCGTAGACTATCCTAAGGTCATCGGAACTGTGCCGTTCTCTCAGAACCTGCAGACAGCCAGCAGAGGACGGAGGTATTGACAAAACAAGGTTACAAAAGATCGATACTATTGTGGATTTCCAAAGAAAAGGTTGCGGCAAAGCCGCACAGAAAAGGAGTAGAACTATGAAAAACCAGAAGGCAAGCAACGTTGTCATGACCATTCTCTTTCTCACCCTCTTGACATTTTTGTCAAAACATCCTTTTGATATCGCCGTCCTGTTTGGAAGCGCTTATTTGCTCCGGTGGCAGGCAGGTGGTATTACATTTCAAAAGTGTTATAAAAATCTGGCAGCTATAACTGCATTTTGGATTATGGGCATTGTCTCTTATCCATTTGTCTGCCCGATTTGGGTGCTTTATCCATTTTTGCTGCTGATCAACACGACGATATACTTTTTTGCACCTGCCACCAACCAGGTTCTTATGACAGACGAAGCGGCAAAAGCTATGAATCACAGCACGGATACAGAACGGTCAGAAACGACGGAAGCCCAAGCCATAAAGAATGCCACCAAGGAACTTATTAAACGGAGACAGCAAAAGAAAATTCGGTCGCTTTTTATCACAGGTGTCTTTTCTATTGCAACTATAATCACATACAAAACTCCGATTTCTTCCTTGCTGCTGGTAACTCTTCTAGCCCAAATGGTATCTATTTTGGGTGTGATTTGGGAGGCACTTCAAAAACAGCCTTGGGAACTGTAACAACATTGTCTTCCTCCACAAGCAATAAGCCGGTGAAAACATTAACACCGACTTTGCCGGAGGAACAGTCAACGCACGTATAACAAGCATCTCCTCTTTGGCTTTCGCTGTCTGGAGCCAAAGTAGGGAGCTGCCGTAAGATGCCATTTTTACACGGAAAAATCCTTCATCCATTACTTGACAATGATGCTACAATTCGAGTATGATAAGAAGGACAAAACACAAACGACTACAACTTAATTAGGAGGACTACAGATGAAAAAACCAACTGTAAAAAAGAAAAAGAGAAAAATCAGTGATGCAGAATTTGATGCAGCGTTACGCAAAGCTCTGGAGCAACGGAACCGTGATAAAGTAATTGCCCCTCCTCCCGAAGAAGAATCGCCAAAAGAACATCATTTCTCTGAAGAATTCGATAAAAAGATCATGAAAATGTTTGATGATTATCAAGATCAATTCATCCCTCACACCAGAAATACCATGAAAAAATCTTGGGTATTAGCTGCCACTTTCTTTATTGTACTTGGCATTACCATTAACGCCGGTGCAAGTAAAATCGCGCGCACTCGTTTTGCTATAGGGAATCATCCTGACCATTCGGAAGTAAATTATGAGTTCCCGGATATGTCTTTGGCACCGAAGGAGATTTTAGAATATCGGGAACCGGATTGGGGCGAGGAGTATGAGGAAATTGGAAGAATAGAAAACAAAGCAACTGCTGTTATTAGAGTGTCTAAAAAAAATAGTGATATTCAAATAAAATTCATACAATTAGTTTTATCTGACGGCGAACTTTATATGAATACAGAATTTGCAAATTTAAACAAGGAATTACTGGAATTAAAAAATAAAAAATTAGCATATTCTATTTTGGATGCAGGTGAACAATTTCTTTTTTGGAATGATGGTGAATATTATTATGAATTACAAGGAAACTGTAGTGTAGAAGAATTATTGAAATTAGCCAATAGTATAAAGACTGTATAATTTTTATCTTTAAGTCACAAATTACTTTTTTTTCTAGTTTTATATGTAGAAATAGTTTGATAAATATTCACTAAGGAGGATTTGATTATGAACAAAAGAAAACGAATTTGTATGATGTTAGTAATAATTATATTATTGAATTGGAGTATTTATGCTCCAGTTCATGCCGAAGCGATAGTCCAAAGAGAAGAAGACAATTTTCAACCTCGTTATGATCATACAATGCGTACGGGAGCTGTATTAACTTTTTCTGATGGAATTGCTTATGTGGCTGGTAGTGTAAGTGGTTACAGAAACCGCACTACACAAATTAACGGCTTTTTATATTTACAACATAAAGTAGGTTCTGATTGGTTCATAGTTAAAACATGGACCGGCAGTGTAAAAGACTGGACATTAGATATTACAGGTGAAGCATCGGGTCTCTCTTCTGGAACCTATCGAGTACGTTTTGTCACCTATGTTTTTGAAGGAGACGAATCCGAAGAAGTTATCTACATCGGCAAAGATGTTGTATATAATAAAAAGTAATCTCCTCATATTCTAAAACACCCCCAAGTCAGCGGTTTTGCTTACCTGGGGGTGCCTTTTATTCATCCTTTTTTATTCTTTCGCAGCCTCTACCGTCACCGTACATTTCGCGCTTTTTCCGCCAATTTTTACCGTGATCGTCGCCTTCCCCGGAGCTACTGCATAAACTACCCCATTCATAAATACCTTCGCTATTGTTTCATCTGAAGAACTCCACTCCATGTTATCAAATTCATTAAAATCATTATAATACATTAAATATTTCAACAAAATTGTTTATCAATCAATGCAGTCTATACGAAAGCCGCATTTACTTTGAATGGATGTAACACCACACCCTCTATCCCATTTGCATATGCTGCTGGGAATACTTTTTTTAATATCTGATAAGAAGCGTTAATATCAGCGTTTATCTGTGTACCATTATTGCTGTTAAATAATCCTCTGTGTACACGCCGACTCTTATTGTAATTTTTTTTCACTGGTTCTTCCTTGTCCAAAAAGCTTGTTCCGGATGTATAGGATTCTTCTGTTAAAATAACATGGATTCCTGCTTCCTGTGCCTTATACTGTATCATTTCTATCAAACGCTTTGTTGGGATTCCAACAAAACTTTGGTTCACTTTCCTGCCTAACCCCGCTTCTCTTTTCCAGTCCTTATTATATGATGTTGGGGTCAAAACCATAAATAAATTTGCCCCTATTCCTATAGTACCTTG
>CAJUFW010000117.1:1334-10900 GCA_910585655.1 uncultured Lachnospiraceae bacterium | reverse complement strand
AATATGTGTAATTTAGGTGAAGGACTGATCGCTGATGGAATTGAATTAGGATTGGAACAGGGGCTAGAACAGGGATTAGAGCAAGGATTGCAGGACTTGATTGAAACCTATCAGGATGATATGCAGTTAAGCTATGACGAGGCGGTAGCTAAATTGCAGAAAAAAAGAAAATTAGACAAATCGGAAGCGGAAAGGATAGTCAGAAAATTCTGGAACTGAATGGTTTTTGATATCATATAAGAGGATGAAAAAGAATTCCACAAAGTGGAATTCTCGCGCCGAGCGCGGTTGCCGAACGGCAACATCTTCCATGCGCGCGAGTGCGCATCCCCCGGAGAACTTTCCTAATCCTACAAAAAAGAGGAAGTAATACACTCCCTCTTTTTTTACACAATTTGTTTCTATACCGTCCGTTTCATCCAATTTCCTTTCAGCAATCGGAACGTACACCAAACGGATTTGATCACCCAATCTGCCTTGAGTGCTGCATAAATCCAAAACGCCGGAAGATGCAGCACCAGACCTGCCAGATAGCCGAGTGGAATAGATGCCAGCCACAAAAACAGAATATCTGCCACCATCAGGAAACGGGTATCGCCGCCGCCACGCAGGACGCCTTTGGTCAAAACGGAATTGACCGACTGAAAAATAATCATAATAGCTACCGCGTACATCAGTTGATCTGCGATTTGTCTGGTATCGTCCGCCAAATCAAAGCCTCCGACAATCAATGGGCAGATAGCCAAAATAATCCCGCCTGCTACCAGACCGATAAGGACACTCAGGCTTAGGAACGTAACACCTTGCTCATAAGTCTTTTTCTTATCACCTGTCCCTAACGTATTACCAGTAATCACACTAGAGGCATTGGAAACGCCTTGGGTAAAAACCGTAGACATCCGCTGTACCTGCGCTACGATCGCATTGGCAGCTACAAAAGCCGCCCCGATGTGTCCCATAATCACTGCTACCATATTGTTGCCAAACGCCAACAGGGTATCCGAAATCAATACCGGAATACAATATTTTAAGTAGCGCGGTATGTATTCCCGACAGTTTACAAAAATATCCGGTATCCGAAATTCTACTTTTTTATCTAAAAATAGAAAATATCCTGCAATAATACCAGTCTCTACCACTCTGGCAATCAAAGTACCAAGAGCGGCTCCTTCCACTCCCATCGCCGGAGCGCCCAAATTTCCGAAAATAAATACCCAGTTAAAAAAGATGTTGACAAAAAACGCGATGATAGAAGTAATCAGCGGCAGCTTTACCTCTCTGACAGAACGCATGATAGCAGTCAAAGTCAAAGACAGACCAAGAAGTAAATACGTAAAAGCGCTGATGGTAAAATATTTTTCACCCTCTGCAATAATCGCCGTATCCTTTGTATACAGCTTCATAATCCACTCCGGAGCCGCCAGCGTCAGCACCATAAACAGTGTAGCAAGCACCAGACAGATACGAAGCATAATCGCCGTTATCTTTTTTAACGACGGAATATCCTTTGCGCCCCAATACTGCGCCGTCAGCACCGCCGCACCATATCCCATTCCCATACACATAATATGGAAAATATTGATAAATTCATTTGCCAGAGAAGTCGCGGAAAGCTGTACCTCTCCCAACTTCCCTACCATAAAGGTATCCATCATATTGACGCCGATTGTAATCATACTCTGCAATACAATCGGCACCGCTATTTTGACTGTCGTCTTATAAAACTGCTTATCCCGTACAAATAACTGCATGTTACAAACCGCCTTCTTTCTTTTCCTCATTCGATACTACTATAGTTTAACAAAAGAATTCGGTTTCTTATATGTCTATTGTGTATAACTCTTCTTATGTTTTTTGTGCGCTTTACACAAAACAAGCAAGCGTAACCTTTTTCCTGCTTTGCTGCTTTCTATCACAGCTTTTCTTTTTTCAGACATTCCCGCAGATTTTGATAAGGATCGGTTTCTATCCGACATTGTTCGTCAAAAATCATAATCTGCTTACTTTCTAAATCAAAAGCCTCCCATCGCAATTCCTTGGTAGACGGATTTCCTGTTCGGATAAAAGCCGCCCACGCCTGTGCCATTTTCTTAGAAAGCCATTCACATTCCTTATGCAGCACAATTCTCATCTGCAACGGCAGATCCGCCGTATGCCAGGCATAGCGTTTTCCCTCTAACGACGGATGCGGCATATCATATGCCACCATATAATGATACACATATGTATGTTTCAGTTTTGCATGAGCTTCCGCCTGGTAATATGCTCCGCCCCCCAACATATGCCGAAACGATTGTATTTTCAAATATAAATGCTCTGCCGAGTCGTTCTTTTTATCCTCTGCCCGGAATATCTGCAAGGCTCTTTTCGCCTGTTCCGGGCTCATCGGTGCGACCTGCATCATCCCGTCCATCCCCTCTTGCAGACGTTTTTGGATATTGTCCCAGGTAATATCTTGAACTGCCTCCGCGCAGAACACTGCCAGTTCATCCTCAGAGGATCCTACTAACAGCGGAATTCCCTCCGCTAAAGGAAGCGCCTCATGTGTCTCCCTTGGATTGTAGGACAGGTTGATTTCATCTGCCACCGGAGAAAAGCCCATTAGGCCGGCGTCTATCGAAACCCGGATCAATTCCTCTGCCGGAAGCCCAACCAGACGTTTTACCAGTTCCTGTCCCGGTTCCTCTCTTGAAAGCCGCAGCTTTTCTATCAGCTCCAACGTTTTCTCTGTTGCTTCCACCTTGGAAAGCCGCCCTACCACACTAGAACCGCTCTCCACAATCGCTTTATGAAACAAGCCCTTTGCCTTCTTCATTGCCAGCAACGTGCTGACTTTCATTCCTCCCCCAGATTCTCCCATAATCGTCACATTACCTGGATCGCCGCCAAATGCCGTAATGTTGTCCCGCACCCATTCCAACGCCAGTACCAGATCCAACATGCCTGCCATCCCGGACTCTGCATATGTTTTATCAAAGGCTCCTAAATATAAAAACCCAAAAATTCCCAGCCGATGATTGACGCTTACGACAACGAAATCTTCTTCTCTTACCCATCGATCCGCCCCAATCGCCATACTGCCGCTGTTAGTGGCAAAACCGCCGCCATGCAGATAAACCAGTACCGGTTTCCTTGGGACTGTTGTCCGCTCGGAACCTGCCGTCCGCTCTAAAAGTGTCCTTCCTGGAAGTTCCGGCGTCAGTACATTCAACACCAGACAATTTTCGCTTTGCTCCTCCTCAAGCACACCAAACCGTTCCGGCTCCCCACCGGAAAAATATGGTCCTAGCGGCATAGACGCGCCGATACTGGTTCCAAGCTGCGCTGCATACGGTCCGTTTTTCCGACAGTCCTTCACACCCTCCCAGTCCTGCGCCGGCTGCGGTGGTAAAAAACGGCGTTCACCGTCACAGTCCCCGCCATAAGGAATCCCTCTAAAGATCGCCACGCCATCCTTCGTAGCGCCCATTACCTTGCCATGTGTCGTCGTCACCACCGGAAATTCCTCTGCCACCGTTCCAAACACTGGCTCTCCATATTGTTTCATTTTATATCCACCCCTTTATACACTTTGGTCTCATCCGTCAACTATTCTGTTTTACCTTTCCATTTTAGCGGAAAACATCTGTCTTGAAAAGGTTCACTTTTTCACTTTTTGTCTGACATTTCACTGGAATGTCTATTTTTTGCGGATAGAAAAGAAAATGCTATTTTTTCTATCTGTACGCAGCCCTTCGTCACGAAAATCCGAACCTCCCAGGCTTCGCCAGCCGGTAAGTTCATGAGCTGACGCTCACAGGTTTCCTCGGAAAACAAAACTTCCTCTTCTATAGGTGTATTTTCTGCAAAAGGCGTTCCCTCTGCCGTACCATCTTCCGGCTTTCTGACACTTACCTGAATCTGACTGCCTGTCTCTGCCCTGCCTCTGATCCATACCGTCGCCTTACAACCTTCCGTTACTTCCCGGATCGTATAGCTTACGTACTCTCCCTCTGCCAGCTCTACCCACAAATCCTTCAACGGATCCGGACGGTTATCCGGTCTGCCTGGTTTCGGTATAATTGCCTTTTTCGGCGGCTTCGCTCCCGGACGCAGCACCAGCTTGATCCGCTCCTCGGTACGGAAGCCAAAGACATTACCATAGTTCCATTCCCCTTTGCTAACGGCTCCCGGCACCGGATCATAATCAAAGCCGGCTGCCGGAAGGGTAATGCCTGGCTGTCTTAGATTATAACGCGCTCGTTCCTTTTGTACCTGGCAATGTTCAAAGCAAATATTCTCTAACATGGTGTCCAGTATCCGTTGCGCCTCCTGATAGGATGGACGTGGACCTCCTTTTACGGCATATTCCACAATCGCTTCCCAGCCCTCCGGCAATGGGTACAATACTGCTCCGTTTCCCCGTCCCTCTCGGTCAGCCGCCGATTTCCATGACCAAAGCGCATAGCCGATGTCCAGTTTTGCTGCCATTTCATAATAAATCGAATTGGACACCGGATCGGAACCACCCTCGCCAATCCAGACCGGAACATTCCAGCGCAGACTGGAATCCAGGAAGCGGTACAAATCCCGCGGCTCCGGAGAAAATCCATAATAATGCGTATGAATACACCAATTGTTACACTGCGGATCGTATGGACGGTCAAAAATATCCATATCCATAGAAAAACCGGCTCCCTCTAAAGTCAGCATATGGTTTTTATCAATCATCCGTATCCGGGCTATCAGTTCCTCATAAAAGGCAGCCAAATCCGGTATCAAATGCTCCCAGCCCGGACCGGAAAGCGGCTCGTTTAACAGATCATAACCACCGACGATCCATCTGTCCCGATACCTTCTGGCAAATTCCTCCCACAGCAGTATCGCCCGCTCTCTGCTTTCCGGCTCCAAAAACAAATGCGGAACAGTATCAATCCCATCGTCGCATGGCAGAGCCGACTGTCCCCCCGGCGCGCCGTGCAAATCCAGGATCGCATAAATCCGGTATTTCTCACACCAGTCCAAGACCTGATCTAACATCGCAAAGCTGTCCTCCCGGAAGCAGATTTCCGGCTCCTCCGGTAAAAACAGCCATGCCGTCACCGGAAGTCTGATCGAATTGTATCCCTGCTCTGCCATTTCCCGAATGTCACCTTCTCCCAGATGATTTCTCGTCCATTGGCTCCAAAAACCCTCCGCATATTCACTGCCGCACAGCTCACGGATCGCCGCGTCCATACTCCTGCCCCGGTCAAAGCGCCCCGGCAGAGCGAACTTTCCAAGCTCCATTCCTCCGCCAAATCCCTGCTGAATACCGATCATAAACCCTTCCGGATTCGCCCAGTTTCCTGCACCCCAGCCCCGTAGCACAACAGTTTCTCCCTTCCCATTGACCATTCTTCTGCCATCGGTATGCAAAAAGCCTTTTACTCGTTCTCTGGAAAATTTGTTCATATTTTTTATCCTCCTTCTAACTACATTTTTGATTGAAAAATACTTCTTACTTAAAACCACGTCTTGCCAAGCCTAACTCCTTCATGCTACAATATCCCCAAAAAAGGAGGTTCTCCTATGAATCCAACATCGCAAAATCCCTCCGGTCTTCTGCTCCGTATGGAGCGTGTCCGCCAGAACAAGGGGCAGAAGGAAATCTGCCACGGCATCTGTACGGTTTCTTATCTTAGCAAAATCGAACGGGGACAGGCTAATCCGGAACCGTCCTTACTCGCGCTTTTGTTCGCCAGACTGGGAATCGTATACGAAACCGATTCCTGTCTCATCGCAGAAAATCAAGCCCGGCTTTCCCACTATTTTTCCAGTATTCGGTATGGTTTAGTCCCGGAAGCAGACGTGACATGCCTAAAAGCTCTGAAAAAACGACTGCTTTGGTCTCCTCTTGCTCTTGATTATCTGCTCTTTTTCTGCCTTGACGAGCGTAGACCGCTTTCCCAAAACGCAGTTCCTTTTGACGCCTCTTCTTCCGGCTCCCAGGCAGCTGTTGGTTCCAAAGCAACCGTTTTTACAGAATCAGAGGCTCCCGATTCCATCGACCAGCTTTTGGCTGTTTTGGAAAAACTGACCGGGCATATGAGCCGTGAACAATATGCCTACTATTGTCTGATTCTGATGCCAGAAGAGCCGGATAACCAAACCTGTTTTACTCTTTGTCAACATGCCAGCGAAGGACTTAGCAACTCTTTGGGACTCCGCAGTCTGCTCCACGGCTACTATACCACGCAGCAATACCATATCGTCCATCAACTGGAGCCGAAGCTGACTATCAACGCGTCCGCTGCCTGCTGCAAAATACCGGCTGGTGGAGCTGTTTTTCCAATGATATCTATTATAACCTGGGCGCCTCTTATCTGACGTCCGGCAACTATTCCCTTGCCCTTGACTGCCTCAGCCAGATAACAGAAACGGAGTATTTTTTGCTATGGCACAAAAAAGCCATGCTTTATATTCGTCAAAAAGAATACGACCGTTCCCGCCCTTATCTGCAGAGTATGGAAGCCTTTTTACGGGAAAGCGCCTCATTATCCGATCATCTTATGTATGAGGAACTAAAGATGGAATGTCTGCCGGATTTTCTTGCGCGTCCCGACTATTTGGAGCTGTTGGATCGCCTTTTCTCTGTTCTGGAAAAAGAACGCCACTTTGGATTTCTCTATCAATATAAAAACGTTATGCTGGCAGCTTGCAGCAAGCAACGAAAATATAAAAAAGCTCTGGAATTTCAGGCTATGCTGGAACATAAACTCAACGAAACTTCCTGAAATTTAACATTTTCCTGAGTGATTATATAAATGGCTCTTTCTCTACCTTTTTTAGAAGCTGATTTTCCCAAAACAAAGCGTTTTACATTCTCTTTTTCTGATTTTATACTAAAGAAGAAAACAACCATACAGAAAGGAGATTTCTTTTATGAAACAAACAAAACAAACGCTTTGGACGGCTGGTTTTTCCAGAACTACCATCGCTACCATTCTCAATGCAATCGGCGGGGAAGCCATGAATCTGCCGATCAGCCTTTTGGTCTTTGATCAGACCGGCTCTACGTTGCTTTCTTCTCTTGTGCTGGTCTGCGGCATTTTACCAGACGTTCTTCTGCCGCTTCTAGCGGCTCCCTTTGTGGAGCGAGGGCGAAAAAAGACCTGGATTGTAGGGTTAGACAGCGCTACTGCCCTTTTTTACCTGGCAATGGGGCTGTTCGTCAGCCGACATGCCTTTCACTATCCGCTTTATCTCGCCTTTGTTCTTATCATCGGCTCTATCTCCGCCTGCTGCCGCCTCGCCTATCAGGCATGGTATCCCAGTCTGATTCCCGCCGGTTTAGAACAAAAAGGCTATGCGGTCAGCAATACCATCTATCCTTTTATTGCTATTGCTATGTCGCCTTTTGCTGCCTTTTTATACAAAGAAATTTCCATGGCACAGATTTTTTATCTGGTTACGCTGCTTACGGTGCTTTCCGTTTTGGTAGAGCTTGGTATCCCGGAAGCGCAGACAAAGGAATGCGAACAGGGCTGCGGCGACGGGACGGCAATCCTTACACAAGCCTATTACCAGACGATGCCAGGACTGACCGTCACGATGTTAGGCTTTTTACGAAGTGCTGAAATGATAGGACGTTTTCTCGGCGGCTTGTGGCAATATCAAAAGGAAATCCCGGAAAAAAAGCGTTATCATTTTACCAAATTTGTCTATACCGTTTATAACGGAATGGATTTGCTGCTGCGTTTTCTTTCAACTAGCTGCCGGAGTTCTTGGGCAATGGATACCTTACCGCCTTGCCGTGGTACTGCTTGCCCTGGTTGGATTCTTTAGTATGTTCTTTTTAATCTTTCTCCCAGGGCAGGTAAACGCCTCGGTTTACGAAGCTTCCAGAAATCCGCTTACAATGGATAAATGATTTCATGGCGGATCGGCAGCCATTCCTCTATTGCCTTTTTCAGTGTTCGATCCCAAAAGTCCCATTCATGCGTATAACCCGATACCCATTCACTGTATACCGGATAGCCTAATTCCTTTAAAAAGCGCGCCGCATACTGCGCTCGTTCCAGCGTAAAGTCCTTGTCCCCACAGGTAAAGAAAAATTCCGGCAGTGGTTTTCCTTCCTCGACATTACGAACAGCAAAGGAATACACATCGTTCTCACTTCCTTTGACCTCCTGAGCCAGACGTTTTGGCATCATAATCGAACGCGAAACGCTTTCTCCTGCCGGATTGTCCGGATCTCTGGATGCACCTGACATCACCAGGGCTGCCGCATAGTGTTCCGGTCTCATCACGGCGCATTTCATAGCGCCGTGCGCGCCCATTGAAAGACCGCCTACAAAATTGTCTTCGCGTCTTTCGGAAAACGGATACAACGCCTGCAGCATTTCCGGCAGTTCATCCACGATATAACGGAAGTACTTTGGTCCCTCCGGATCGTCGGTATAGCTTTGGTTAAAGCCTGCCGGCATCACCACCGCCAGCCGGTGCGCCTCTGCATAGCGCACAATATTAGAAAAATGCAGGTAGTCCGAATCATCCCCTGCGCCACCGTGTAACAGCCACAACACCTGATATTTCATTCCCTGTCTGTAAAAATTTTTCTCTCCTTCCATAATGTCCGAAAAGCGAAACGTCGGAAGTACGATTGTCACATTCGTCTGCATCCCCAACATTTTAGAAAGAAAATTCATCTTGACTACTGCCATTGTGCGCCCCTCCTATTTTTTATTCCCTTATCATATCCCAGCCGGCTTTTTTTCAACATGTACTTTTTGCACAGAAATCTTTTTTTTGCCGGTGCAAACTGCCCACTGACCAATCGTTCTTTCTAAAGCCATCTTAGAGCCAAATTTCTCCGGGCAGGCTTGCACGAATAGCCAGACTGTATTATAATAGGAAAGACACCATTTGGCTTTGCCAGAGGATTGTGCAAACGATACATAGAAAGGACTTATAAGTCATGCAGAAAATCAGTATTTTGACCGAATATGCTTCCCTTTCCCTTTTGGACAAGCACGTTCCGCAGCCTTCCTTTCCGGATATGGAATATATTTATATCTGCGATACTACTCCCGCCCCCACACTTCGCCCGTCCGCGGTTTACGTCGGTTCCTGGCAGGCGGCACAGCCGCTGCTGGCGCAGATTACGGAAAACTATCCGGCTTTGTTTTTGCTGACGGAGGCAGAAGGTGTGCGTCATAGCGATTTAGAATGTTTTTCCTGCAATATTCTTCTTTCGGATCAGGATATTTATACTTTATACAATATTTTAAATGATACGTTAATGGCATGGCGGCATTGGAGCCAGCGTTTTGCTTTGCTTGGACTGCAGAAAAACAATCTCCAATCATTGATTGAACTGGGTGCTTCTATGCTGAATACCTCGGTTATTTTGCTCAATGCAGGATATTCTATGATCTGCTATCAGCTACATCATGACCGTTCCCAGTTTTTGGCATCCTTTCCAGGATTAAACTCCCTTCTGACCAGGGGCTTTCTTTCCATTCAGACCATCCTTCAGCTAAAAGAAGAGGGAAACGTCCCGATTCTGCCGATTCGTCAAGGCGCTGACACGTTAGCCTACCTTT
>CAJUFW010000117.1:0-1324 GCA_910585655.1 uncultured Lachnospiraceae bacterium | reverse complement strand
GTTACAGGAAGGCGATTATGCCGCCCATACGTTCGGCACTCTGCTGACCCAGGCACTCCGCCAGCATATGGCTTCTCAGAGCCAGAGCCACAGCGGACATTATAAAATCGAATTTGAACAACTGATTGCGGATATGATCGAAATGAATACCATCAGCGAGGAGGAAATCCAGAATCGTCTGGTGCTGATGGACGCCTCTCTCAAACGCTTTTACTGCTGCCTGGTCGTCCGTCTCGTTTCTCAGGATACTTCCTCTCTGCCGCTTAATCAACTGATCGGCGGGTTGGAAAAGCTATTTCCCGGAAGCTATTTTGCTATCTATCAGGATCACGTCGTCGCGTTGGTTCCGGTCGCAGAACGAAGGCTTCCCGACTACCATCAAGAAGCCTTGCTCACCTTGTTAGAACGTTTCCATGCCTCTATCGGCATGTCTGGTCCGCTGATGCGTTTGGAGCAGTTCCGCACCCTTTATCTGATGGCTAGCTCTGCCATTCGCCTTGGTTCTGCTCTGGCTTTATCTGGATCGCCTCCGATCTATCTTTATAACGATTACCGGATTTACCATATGATTGATATGTGCCGGGAGGGTTTTATCAATCGTTACCATCATGACAACCTTGTCTATCTCTGTCATCCGATGGCTATTTCCCTCCACCGTTACGACCAGGATCACGGTACGGACTTTGTAGATATCCTCTCCACCTTTCTCCAGTCAGATTCCAACCTGACCAAAACTGCCAGAAAGCTTAATTTCCACCGGAATACGATGCTCTACAAACTCTCGAAAATCGAGTCAATCATCGGGGATTCCTTAGAGGACAGTACGCTCAAACAAACACTGCTCCTTTCCTGTTATACGATCCGCTATATCGCGCTGTATTTAAAAGAAGATGTTTTAAAATACAACCCGATTCAAAAAGAAACGGAAGGAGACACATAATAAATAACTATCATATGAAAAAAGCCAGACGCTGCTTTCTCTATCAAAGATAGAATACAGTGCCTGGCTTGCTTTTTTTATACTCCTACATTTCCACTGTTAATGCCTGCTCCATTGTTTTCTAACGGCAGCCAATCCAACACGCGCTTAATATAGCGGTTCCAGAAATCCCATTCATGGGCGCCTGCGCCCTCCTCGTATGTCACTGGGATTCCCAGACTTTCCAGATAATTTTTTAAATCCTGATTCGCTCCCAACAGACCGTCGTCTACTCCACATGCCATATAAATCTGTGGAATATCAGCCTTTTTTTCTACTAACTGCTTTGCCAGCCACTTCGGATCGACATCGCTTCCTACTACTTTAGACAAATCTCCAAAGCAG
>CAJUFW010000116.1:10278-10938 GCA_910585655.1 uncultured Lachnospiraceae bacterium | reverse complement strand
TACTGACACACTCTTTCCCTACACGACGCTCTTCCGATCTTTCTCCCTGCCAGAAAGGATACAGCAATTTACCCTTCAAATTTTCTTTTTGCAATAATAATTGAAAAAAACTAATCGCCTCTTTTTCTGCTTTCTGGAACTCTCTGCTCTCTGGCTGATCCGCCATCCCCTTTAAGGCAAATAGTTCATCTTTTCTGCAAATTTCCCTTATTTTATTGATTTCTCCGCTCTCTTCCCGGAAACGCAGCCATTCCGCCAAAAAAAAGGATTTATGTTCTTCCCGTAGAAGAGCTAAACTATTCGCATACATTCCATCTATAGTCTGGTCTGCAGCATGCTTTTTCTGTGCCAGCTTTACCAAAAGCCCCGGATATATTTTTACCTTTTCTGTCCGATCCACGATCTTTTCCCAGGCGTAATCACACAGATACTGGCATAGACGCAGGCTGTCCTCACGCTCCCCATCCTGCCAAAGCAAGTCTCCATAAAAAGACAGCAGCGACAGCTCCTCTTTGTCATAGCGTGTCTCCTCCGTCACCCGATCCGGGAAGCCTGGTACCGTCAGCCGGATCGCTTCTAACGCCCCCTCCTTTAATTCCCCCGCCGGAGTCCCTCTTCCCAGAAGATCGGAAGAGCGTCGTGTAGGGAAAGAGTGTGTCA
>CAJUFW010000116.1:6691-10268 GCA_910585655.1 uncultured Lachnospiraceae bacterium | reverse complement strand
GCCGGAGTCCCTCTTCCCAGACACAGGCACAGCCTGACATGGCAAAAAAACTGCTTCCACAGCTTCCAGACAGATTTTTTATCCAAAGAACCTGTAAACTCTTTCAGAGACAACTTTTCCTCCTGCGCCAATACCTTCTCCAGCTCCTGAAGCTGCTGCTCTGCTTCCTCAAACGCATCGTTATTTAAAAATCCCTGAATCCGTTGCTTCCTCTGCTCCAGCTCATATCCTCTTTTGCTGTAAACTACGCCATAATATTCCATGGAAACGCCAAGCCGTTCCAGCAGCGCCTCCAACAACAGCTTCGGCGGGATACGATCTCCCTTCTCGATCCGGTTCAATTCTCCCTTCCCGCACAGCCCTTCTGCATACTCCATCGTCAGCCCCTGTTTCTTCCGCACAGCAGCCAGAAAAAGACTGTTCGGAGAAATTTTCGTATTTTTCACTTTCTTTTCCTTCCCTCTCTCAAGTTATCCTGTCATCCTAAGCCTGCAAACGAACCAACACTGTTCTATTCCTGAAATGCCACGCTTCTTGCAAAGGTTCTGGTCGGTGGATTGTCCGGATCAATGTTCTTACTCAATGCAGTATAATAATGCAATAACTGCATTACGATATAAAACAGGATAGACAATACCTCCTCGCTGGCTTCTGGAAGAAGGATACCTTGTGCCGAAGGAACCGCCTTGCTACAGGCCTCGCCTAAGAAAGAAGTCGTAACAATAATGAGTTTACGCTGCATCTGGTTGGCTGACTGCATCGCCTCCAAAACCCGCTGCTTTTTCTTGCAATTATGGAAAAGAAAAACCGTATATTGCCCTGGAGAGGGTGCCACGGTTTCGATATGGGCAAATTCTTCAATCTGGTAAATATCCGAACGCCATCTTAAAATTTCTTTCGTTTTTGCCTTGGCATAATAGGCTGCCGGATAGTTGCTCCCATACCCTACAAAAGTAAAAGCTCCGGTTTCTTGGATCCCTTCCGCACAATCCTTCCATGCCTCCGATTCCTCAATTACCTTTGCCGACGTATGCGCCAATTCTTCCACTATCTCTTGGACGTACTCTTTTTTCTTGCCTGCAAGCGCGAATGCAAAAAGCAAGGAAGCCAATGCCGATAACGTAATCGCTTTGGTACGTGGTGCTTTCCATTCCCCGGCGTGAATCGGGATTACCATGTTGGAAGACTGTGCTGCCGGGCTGTCTGGAACGTTGGTGATACAGACAATCGTTGTTTTTTTCTCTTTTGCTAACTCAATAAGCTCCATAATCATCTTCGATTTGCCCTTTGCGCTGAATACCACCAGAACGTCCTGCTCTGACAGCCTGCTTCTTTCCTCGTTTACAAGATTAAACGGTTCCTCAGAAACCGCCTCCCATTCTGTCAGGCGATGGATATACTCCTTGCACAGCATGGCGTTGGAGTAGGCATCACCACATCCGGCCAGGATGATTTTGTTCGGGTGGCTCGCTACGATCTGTGCCGCGATATCCTGTATATGCCCATACTCGGACTCATACAGCATAGAAAACAGGTCTGGTTGTTGCTTGATCTCTTCTAAAAATTGATACATGGAATCTCATCCTCCTTTTTTGACGGGAATCTCATTCGCTGAGATTTTCTGAAAAAAATGAAACATTATTTTACATTATTTTATAAAGCTTGACTAGACAACGGAACAGCTTTCTTAGAACACATAGAGCGAACAGGGCAATCCTCACACTGTTTCTCCGTGCAAAGCTGGCTTCCTATTATCCAGAGGTATTGATCTGTCACAGACGGTGAAATCGCCAAATCCTCCGATGCTTGTACCCATACCGCAGATAGCCTGCTTATAATTTTTTTATTTTTTCTTATCTCCTCTGCGGTTATATTCTTAACAACTCCCAACCAAACACATAAGTCTATATCATGCCGGTCAATCGGGATTTCCCTGATTCCATCCGAACATATTACCATGCCCTGATCGATCAGCATCCGAAGAAGTAATCCGCCTGTTTTTTGTCCCATTCCCGTAATCGAACGGATCACTTTTTTAAGCTCTTCATATTTGTTTTTTTTATAAAACATCTCTTTCGGATTATCATGATAGTTGATATGTAGATTTTCACACAACGCAATCCATCTTTTTGCAGATTCATTCGGATAGCGGACAGGAAGAGACGTTTATAACAGGTCAGCGAAATCCGAGGGATGATCTTTATAGGCAGTAACTACATATTCAGGAGAGAATACCTCCGGTTTCTTTTCATAAAAAGCCCGTAAATTTTCATGTAATACACTGGACTTTACACCATAATTTAACAGACAGCTTAAAAATAAATAGCAATAATGCTGCTGGCTGCCTTTTTCTATGCCTTCCGGCAAAATCACCTGGGCTTGGTTCTTTCCATTTTCGTGAGCAAAATAAACATCCATACGTTTTAAGCTCTCTTTTGCACGGCAGTAATCTGTTGTTATTTCCATACCCATATCCTCTCGCCAATCTGTTGTTTCCCCTATTCATCCGCCTTCTATATTATTTTCTGAAACTTTATTACTTTACTAGATTTTCTCTTTTTACATTTTATTTTAACATCCCATTTTTAAAAAATCTACTGAAATTTAGCAACAGTTCCTCTTTGTCATAGCGTGTTTCCTCCCTCCACTCTCGTTCCCTCCCTCAAGTTATCCTGCATTTTTTCTACCTTTGTTATCACCTTGCACCTTTTCCGCTCGCAGGCAATCCCTACCAAAATAATCTTCCCGATCCCATCCAAATCCAACGCCTCATAGTAATGCTTTTTTTCAATCTGCTCCAAGGCCTCCTTGCAGCCTGCTTCCAGGTCGCCTCCGTCCGGGTACTTTACCTCTATGATGACCCCAATCTCTTCCTCCTCCATCTCTACCACAATATCGCTATAGCCGTCTCCCGCCTCGACATTCGACCGTACATACCAATCTCCCCGATGGGAAAGCAGCCCTAATAAAATTCCATGATAGAAATTCTCTTTCCTGCTTTTCCGTACCGCCGTATCCCGGATACTGATCGTCTTTTTCAAATAAGAAGTAAAATGCTGCTCGATTGCTTCGGCATCTCCCTGGCGGAATGCCTCGCAAAACGCATCCAATAATTCTGGTTCTTTTCCAATCTCTCCCTGGAACCACTCCATCACCTGTTCTACAAAAATCTGCCGGATTTCCTGGTTCGGGATTGCCAGTTCATAGGTATCCGCATATGTGTTACTCTCTACCCTTCCCCGTTGGGTAAGATACCCGGTCATGAACATCACGCTCCACACGTTTTCCACATTGTCATATAATTCCCGGTAGGTCAGCTCCTGGCGGATTTTCTTTGTCACAGTTTCCCCGTTTACCAACCGCTCCAGTTCCCGCCTTATGCCTGGCTTCGCCATCTGCAGAAAGGTACGGATGATATCATTCCCGCTTGTGTTAATCCAGTATGCACGCGGCGGCGTGTCCGGGTCATAACGCAGTTCTTTACAATAGTTAATCACATCCCATGGGCAGTAAACGTCCATCTCCCCAAAACAGTACCCGTCATACCACTCCTTTGTTTGGGCATATTTTCCTCCTA
>CAJUFW010000116.1:1065-6681 GCA_910585655.1 uncultured Lachnospiraceae bacterium | reverse complement strand
ATCCCGTACCTCACAGTCAAGGAAGCCAAAATATTCCCCAAATGTGGCATCGGTAATGGAATACACCTTAAAGTTATTCAAACCAGTAAAAATAGTCTCTTTCGCTACTCTAAGGCACCCTGTCAATACAGCTAAAAACAAGCTGTCGTTTGTTTTTAATGCCTGGCCTAACAACCCACGGATTAAGCTGGCCATTTCCTCGTAATATCCCGCCCGCTCCGCCTTATCCAACGGCACGTCATATTCATCGATCAGGAGGATGGCCTTTTGTCCGTAATGCTTGTAAAGGAGCTGGCATAATGTCTTTATGCTGCCCTCCAGGACATCCTGGGACATCAAGAACCCTGGCTGCTCTCCTTTTCCTATTGTTATGAGCCTGGTATATTGCTCTTTTTCTTTTGCAGTCAACTGTTCACTCTTCATTAAAAATTGAAAGCGTAATGCTTCATTCCCGATCACTGAACAAAGCATCCCCCTGGCATCTTCAAAATTCCGTGCCACCACGCCTTTCAGGGTAATCGAAATCACCGGGAATTTCCCCATATACTCCTTGCACAGCTCCGTTTCCTTTGCAATCTCCAGCCCCTCAAACAAACTGGCATCGCATCCGTATTCAAAAAAATGCTTGAGCATACTCATATTGAGCGACTTTCCAAACCGTCTTGGCCGGGTAAATAAGTTCACTTCTCCCCAATCCCGGAGTAAATCCCGGATCAGCCCTGTCTTATCTACATAATAAAATCCTTCCGTCCGAAGTTTTTCAAAATTTTCAATCCCCACCGGAAGCTTTACTGGCTGCCGGTAGCTATCTTTCCCCTGTCCTGCCATCTGCCATCTCTCCTTCTTTTCCTCACGGCCTACCTGCTTTTGGAACACCAAATTCCCCTATCGTAATCCTTATCCCCAGTATAGTGGAAAAAACAAAGTTTAAGAACGCCATCGGCGTTCTTGCTGCGAAGCGCGCATCATGCATAGTATGATAATGTTCTTCTGCGCGCTTCTGCAATCCGCCGGAGGCATATCAGATGGGGGATGGAATCCCGCCACTGATACAAATAAGTTGTTCGCCGCCTATAGAGGCGGGAGTCATACCACATCTGATATAAAGGCTTCCTCCGAGCCTCCCCAGGTCTACAAACGAAACTGTTCTGCATAGTCACAAAACCGCTCAAACCACTCCGGAAGCATCGAAAGCCCTGCTGACGCCACTACATCTCGGATTCCCAGCTCATGCAGATAATACAAATCCGACAGATCACTCCTGACCGGAATCGTATGGTCATACAAAGAAACCAAAATATCCGTTGCTGCAATTACATTTGCGCCCTTCTCCTGCGCCGCCGTAATCACCCGCTTCTGGTTTTTCCCGAATTCCACCGGATTGCTAAACAGAGCCAAATCCCCACGTCCCAGCATAATTTCCGGGAAAGCCGCACAGATTTCTCCGCAATGCTCTACGCCTGCCTGCGTCTCGATCTTCGGTACGACCGCCACCTTGCCAAGCGCCTGCTCCAGCTTTTGCCTTACCTCCTCCAACGTCGCTGTATCCTCTGAAAAGGACAGTACAATTTTACTCGGTCTTATCTGCAAAAAAGCTTTGATGTATTGCTGGAGAAAGGAATCATCATAACGTCGATAGGACATGCTGCCCGGTATTGCAAAAGAACGCTGCCCCCGGATGATCGCTGACTGCCTGGCAACCGCCCATATTTTCTGGCGGCTCGCCTCCTCTACCATCAGGCTCAATTCGCCATCTCCGATGATAATCCGGTCGCCTCTATCAATCCCCTTTCCTTGTGTCGTTTTCTGTGTATTTTTTAGAGTATTTTCCTGAATAGTTTGGGGAATATTTCCCTGTATAATTTCCTGAATATGGTAGGATCTATCCTCTGTTTTTTCCCCACACGGAAAGAAGTTTGCCTGAACCGGAATAACCATCGTTCCTGGTTCCACTTCCTCCTCTAAGCTCTCGCCTCCTGCCGTAAAGCATACCCTCTGACCGTTTTGGATGGAATATTCGACTCCGTTCGGCAGGTCAAGCCGATATTTCCGCCCCGGCAGAGGAATATCTGCCATAATTTCCAAAGGCGTTTTCATCCTAGAACGGAAGCAGGCGATTTCCTCGCAATATACCTCCATCGACTCACGCACCATATTGACACGGAGCATACCAATTCCCTGCTCTTCATAGCACCTTGCCATCGCAGCATAGGCGCTCCGGTCTCCTATCCGAAATGTAGGAATAATCATGCCATTCTCTCCTTTATTCTTTTTTTAGTAAAGTGGTGTTTTTTTATTTTTTCTTCTTTTTTTGAGTTATGATTTACAATTTATGATTCTGGCAATTCTAAAAATTTCACGGTATCTATATTTGCAATCCCAGCGTACAACGCCTTCGTATACCGCCCTGTAGTGTAAAAATGCTCCATCACATATTTCGCCGTAAACGGCATCTCCAAAGAACGCATTTCCTCCAGGGAAAACCATCTGCAGATTCCTTCATTAGAAACCAAAGTGTCCTCTACATGCTCCCTCAGATTGGCAAAGAAATAATAGTTTTGCCGGATCTCGCCCTTTATTTTCCTCAATGTAACATAACGCAGCGTCATTCCCTCTATATCCTCCGGCTTTAAGCCCAGCTCCTCCTGAAGTTCCCGCTTTACACAGACCGCCGCATCGTTGCACTCTTCCCTTTCAAAATGGCCGCCTGCCGAGCCTGTCCAGACGTTATTGACCACCCTGCCGCCCTGTCTGTATAAAAGGAGTACCTTTTCTCCCCGAAACAGATAGATAGAGGTCATATTTCTCAGCTTTCCTTCCATGGACTTTCCTCTCCTTTTCCCTTTCATATACTCCCGGAATCTGTAAGTCTTATTTTATGCAACTTCCAAGCTTTCCATTTTCTAGCCTCCTCCTTCTTTTACCTAAAACGGAAATCAATAACTGCTGTTTTTTTCTTTTCTTCTATCACGATTCTGCACTTTGTTCCACTTTTGTCATCACCCTGCACTTTTTCCGTTCGCAGGCAATCCCTATGAAAATGAGTTTCCCCATCTCCTCCAAATCCAGCGCTTCACGGTAATGCTTTTTTTCGATCTGCTCCAAGGCCTCCAGACACCCTGCCTCCAGGTCGCCTCCATCCGGGTACTTCATTTCAATCACAATTCCAGTCTCTTCCTCCTCAATCTTCACCAGAATATCACTATAACCATCTCCTGATTCTACATTGGAGCGGACAGACCACTCCTTACGGTGAGAAAGCAGCCCCAGCAGTACGCCATGATAAAAATTCTCTTTCAGTTCCTTCCGTACTGCCGTGTCCCGAATGCTGATCGTCTTTTTCAAATAAGCGGTAAACTGTTGCTCAATCCCTGCCGCATCCCCTACACAGAGAGCAGCATACAGCGCCTCCAGCAATTCTGGCTCTTTCCCTGCTTCCCCACGGATCCATTCCATCACCTGCTCCACAAAGATTTCCCGAATCTCCTGGTTGGGAATGGCTAATTCGTAAGTATTCCTGTCTACCTGCTTTCGCTGGGTGAGATATCCGGTCATGAACATCACACTCCAGACATTTTCTGTGTTTGCATATAGCTCATGGTATGTCAGTTCCTGGCGGATTTCCTTTGTCACCGTACCGCCATTTACAAGCTGCTCCAGCTCCCATTCCGTGCTGGAATCTGCCGACTGGAGGAAGGTTCGGATAATCTCATTCCCACTTGTGTTCATCCAGTAGGTCTGCGGCAATGCGTCCGGATCCCGGCGTAATTCACCACAATAGTTAATGACATCCCATGGACAATAAACATCTACCTTTCCAAAACAGTAACCATCATACCACTCCTTCATTGGGACAAACTTTTTTTCCAATCCATAAAACTCCAGCATCTTCTGTACCTCATGGTCAAGAAAACCAAAATATTCCCCGAATATCGTATCGGTAATCGAGTACACCTTAAAGTTATTTAGACCGGTAAAGATGCTTTCTTTTGCCACTCTCAAGCAACCTGTCAATACCGCAAAAAACAGATGGTCATTTGTTTTTAATGCCTGTCCTAACAGCCCACGGATCAAACTCACCATTTCTTCATAATATCCCGCCCGCTCCGCCTTATCCAGCGGCACGTCATATTCGTCAATCAGGAGGATGACCTTTTGCCCGTAATGCTTACACAAAAGCCGGGATAACGTCTGTATGCTCCCTGCAAGCACCTCATTTGACATAGTAAAGCCCCGTTTTCCTGTTTCATCCAACTTGATTAGTTGCTGGTAAATTCCTTTCTCCTTTTCCGAAAGCCTGTCGCTGTCCTGTAAAAACTCAAAACGCAAGGCTTCCGTTCCAACTACCGAACAAAGCATCCCCCTGGCATCCTCAAAATTACTTCCTTCTACTCCCTTCAAGGTAATCGAAATCACTGGGAATTTCCCCATATACTCCTCACATAACTCTGTTTCCTCTGCAATCTCCAGACCTTCAAATAAGCTGGCATCGCATCCGTATTCAAAAAAGTGCTTGAGCATACTCATATTAAGTGACTTTCCAAACCGACGAGGTCGGGTAAATAAGTTCACCTCTCCCCAATCCCAAAGCAAATCCCGGATAAGCCCGGTCTTATCTACATAGTAAAATCCCTCTGTCCGCAACTTGGCAAAATTCTCAATCCCGACCGGCAGCTTCACCCACTTTTTATCTACTTGCTTCTTCTCCATAAAATATTCTTTTTGTCTCTTCCCTTCCATATCCTGACCCTCCTATTCCGCCATTTGTCTTCTCTTCCCTGTCTTTCCTATCTGACTATAGTATAGCGAAAAAACAGGAAGCTGTAAAGCAAGACCTCCTGCCAGAAAAATACCTTTAAACGACAAAAAAGCGTTTTACCCATCCTATTTCAGGCAAGTAAAACGCTTTTCTATTCCCAGAACTCTTAGTTTCCCAGACTCAATCCTTCTATCCATTCCTCTATGGTTGCTTTTGACACATCTCCACTAAAACGATGCCCTTCTTTTACCTCCGGGCTGCCGGAGGCAATGTCTTTGATATGGCTGACCGCGGTACTGATTCCGCTGCCTCCTGAGGTACAAAACGGTATAATCGTCTTGCCAGAAAATTCATAGCTTTCTAAAAAGGTGTCGATGATACGCGGCTCTTCGCCCCACCATATTGCGTGTCCAGATTGATACAATTTTTGCGTGGGTGCTATCGTTTTTACATTTACTGCAAATGCCCTGAAATCAACACTTTTCAAAAAGGCAGATGCACCCATCCATGGGGGGCCATCGTTTTCTTAATTGAAATTGCCGCACTTTCGATATTTCGGAGTGTAAAATTTAACGATAACCCATTTTTCAGCGGGGCTATCGTTATTTTTTGCACCCAACCAATTATCTTTTTAATTGATTTAAATATACTGACTTTTCGTTTACCAGTATACATCCATTTTGGAGATACTCTAAACTACGCTGATCTTTTTCATCTAACCATTCAATTTTGTTTTGAACACCAATATTTTGCAGAAAATCTAATACGTTTTGAGCTGTTAATATTTCAACACCTTTCTGTATTGCAACTTTTTGTTCATCATTATGACTATCATCGTCTGTAGCACAAAGTTTTGA
>CAJUFW010000116.1:0-1055 GCA_910585655.1 uncultured Lachnospiraceae bacterium | reverse complement strand
ACGTATCAATATCTTGAAGCAAAAAAAACGTATCCCATACTTCTTTTCTCTTCTTTGATGCTTCTACAAAAGAAATACAGTTAGCATAATAGCTTTCAAACGAAACATTTGTATTCATACGATTTATAATTTGAACGGCATCTATCTTTTCATTTTCTCGCCACCACGAAGGCCAATCAAGAACAATTTCGCTAAAAAGTTCCTCCTCTATAGATTTTAAATGTTTTTTATCCTTCTCTGTAGATTTTAAATGTTTTCTATATGGAAGGGTGTACCTCATGTCCATAGGATGGATATCACAAATCGTTCTTCCGAATCCAACCCCCAACCAATTCTGATGTGGTTCAGCTTTTGCTGCTTCAGCAAGTGGTTTTCCTAAAAAAATACGGTTTTCTTCATCCATAATTGCTGTACCCTTGGAAATGACACCCCTCAAAGGAATCTCACGTTTTAGAGCTTCACAGAAGATAATGCAACATTTTTCTAAAAAGCCTGCCATTGTTGGTTGCAAAAAGGAATCTAGTTCAATCCACAGTAAAAAAGTATCACTAAAAAAACAGTGTTTTAGTCTATAGTTAATAATCAAATATCGCTCTTGAGAAGAATCTATCTCAGGATAACGAAATCTCGAAAGACGGTCAACAACAGCTATTGGTGTATGTGTATCTGAACACAATTTAGCCATAAAAGTATAATAATCATATACATTTTGATAATCTCCTTTATTTAGCATTTTTGAAGTGCCAAGTATATCAAAGAATGCCAGTAATATTTGTTTTTCTTTCTGCATTTTATTTTTCCTCTTCTTATCAACTCTCGATTTTTGGATTGCTTCAATATTGTAATTATACTTCAATTATTAGCAAATTTCCATACACAGTACACTCTATTTCCACGCACAGAAAAAGCGGCCGGAGGCATCTGGCAAAAGCCCAATACCCCGGTCGCTTCCGGCTTTAAATCTCCGTGCTGACTTCCACGCCGTTGCGGAAAGCGAACACCACCCTGCCGTCCGGATAGACCGTTGCGTAATCCACAAGCCTGTGGAACAGCTT
>CAJUFW010000115.1:8855-11197 GCA_910585655.1 uncultured Lachnospiraceae bacterium | reverse complement strand
AAAAGAAGGGCTGCACTCACTTCATCCGTCGGCAATCGAATGGGCGGACAAAGAAGGAGTTTTGTATGCGTTTAACACGGCTGGCGATCTACTGGCTGTCCGAAACAAGCAGATATTTTTTACCAAGGACGGCGACCTCTCCTCCGAAACCTATTGGGACGGCAGGAAAAAGAGCTTTCTCTCCGAACAGAGCGAAAAACGGGCTGCCCTTACTTTCATCCCAGACAGTCTTACCTTTGAAAAATACAAAGACCGACCATATCTGTTTAAAGGGGAATTCCCCTTGCCTGGGGATTTTATACCAAAAGCAATCGACTGTCAGGAGGATGTTTTTTCTATTTTATCCCAATCAGAAGCAAACGCTCTTTCTGGAACATTCTCTGTTTTTCAAATCTCACTTTCTATGGTAGAATCCCTTTATTTTAACCAGGGTGTTTCAGAAGAGACTCTTTGTCAATGCTACTATGAATTTTTACCGAAAGATCATCAAAACTTCCTCGCGCGTCAGGAAACGGAGCGAAAACGGTGGCAAAACCAAGTATCTGCCACGCAGTCCCCGTTGATTCGGGCAGAGGATTTTTCTACAGAGGATTCGGAATACAACTGGGAGGGAGAGCTTTTGATTTGGGGGGAGAGAGCAGATCTTTATTTTAACTACGTGGAATCAGAGGAATCCGCTGCTACTGGTTTTCCTGCCGTCTGGGGGCAGCTCAACCAACATTTAGAATGGATAGAACAACATAAGGTCGAGCTTTTCTATGCAATCTTAGCGGACGGTATCGCAAGGCTGGCATGTGATTGGATGGATGGCTGCGATTTGGTTGAAAAAGACGGTAACTCTTATTATGTATTGGACGATGAGGAGCTTTTTCCCTATCCTGTTACCAATGAAAGTTTGTTTGAAAGCCTGTACTTAGAGGGAATGGATGCTTGTTATTATGACAAGAAAGACAAATCCCCGGATGAAATTCTGTTTGATATGTTTTTTGGGACAAACCCGGATTTTTTTGCCTGCCATAGTATAGAAGTATTCCTGACCGCCTATTCAGACGGACGCTACCAAATCAAAGTAAACGGGCTGGCAGGATAAACAAAATCCAGTCGAAGACCTCCTCTATTTTCCGCGCCTTAATCTGTTTTTTATAAAGCGCAGCTCCGGTGTCCGGCAATAAACCGCCCCATAAATCAAGTTGGGAAGAAGGAGGCAAAGCAGTCCCTTTCCTAAAAAGCCTGCCAAACCTTCTCCCATCCCCCGGCAAAACAGCCCGGTCAGAGCCCCGGCTGCAATCGTAAGGAACAGATGCAGAATATAGCGGATAAAATAGGTTCTGGCAGGCTGTTTGAGCCCGTACCGGTAAAGCCCAAGCGGCTCGATCCAAAAAGGCAGTGCCGTCATGCTGATCAAAGTTCCTGCCAGAATGCCAAGAATCCCCCATCGCCGTGCCAACGCTATGGAAAGTGCCAGATTTAGCAGCGCTTCCAATAACGATTTATAACGGTCATCCCAAAACAATCCCATTACACTTCTGGTATTCGCTACCGGAATCCTCATACTATTCATATAAAATATTGCCGTTATCAGCCAGACCACT
Source organism: uncultured Lachnospiraceae bacterium (assembly GCA_910585655.1). Lineage (GTDB taxonomy): Bacteria > Bacillota > Clostridia > Lachnospirales > Lachnospiraceae > MGBC131033. The sequence continues at coordinate 9,605 of CAJUFW010000115.1, read as the reverse complement.
GGTCTGGGAAGCAAATATCCCTCTCCCAGCCAAATATCAATAAATGGATCATACAACCAAAACAGGCAAATACTCATCCAGCCAAACAGCCATCCAGAAAAAAAATTCAGATAACGAAACGCCGTCTGCCTCTCCTTTATCGGTGCTGTCGCATTCAGTCTTCCCATAGCCGGAGTAACCGCATGGAACAAGGCGTTTACCATCAGATTGAGAAATCCCCGTATCATCGTATAATTAGAATATAACCCGGTAGTGGTAATCCCTACAAACTTAGAAATCAAAAGATTATCCGTGCTAAACACTGCCACATCTCCTATCCGATGCAGCAGCATTGCACTTACATTATGCCAAATATCCTGTTTTATCTCTGTAGGCAACGCCTGTATCTGCTTTTCACGTAAATAGGGATAAAGCCGATCGGTTTTCAGAGAAATCCATAGATTTTGTACCAAAGTAGCTCCTATAGCCAGATACATATAATAAAGATAATTTCTGGTAAACAACAACACTGCTATCTGCGCTGCCGAAGCAACCAACGCCACCACGGCACGGATGATAGCATCTATATATTTTTTCTGATCGACATACAACAGTGTAGCCTTATAGGCAAAAAAATAAGAAACACTGGCGTTCCCTATATTCAGCATATAAATAAAAGAAAGATGAGGGATATTTTCCGGCATTTCCCGGACAAAAAAGCCCAAAAAAGGAGTAAGGCAAACACCCACTGCCAGCACAATCAGCCCTACG
>CAJUFW010000115.1:3130-8845 GCA_910585655.1 uncultured Lachnospiraceae bacterium | reverse complement strand
ACGAACCGGTACACCCGCCGATAAAGCCGTATCAGGGATTTAATCAGCTCTGTATCCTCCTGCGCTACCGGACGGTACAGACTGTAAGTAATGGAAACCCCAAATCCAAGCTCTGCTAAGGAAAGCACGGAAAGAATATCCGTGAACAGACCATTGATACCCAGATATTCCTTTCCTAACAGCAGGACAAATACACGGCGGGAGAGGAATTTCAGTGCTGCCAGCAGAAATTCACTAAACAAAATACATTTCAGATTTTTTGCTATCGGCTCTCCTCTGTTCATCTGGCTTCTTCCCTCCGTCCCTTCTTTGGTTTTATCCACTTATAGCAATTTGCAAATCCCCAAAAAACCCACACGCTGCTATACAACATCAGTTCTGCTGCCCTTCCCTTTTTACAGGAACAAAGCTGCCACGCTTCCCGGCTAAAATGACGACGAAGGTTTTTTCGGAACCGTTTCAGATATCCAGGCAGAGAATCTCCTTCCGTTCCCCTTTCTACCGCCTGCAACGCCAGACGCACGTCTATATCCAAAGCCATTTGCCGGAAGCCAGATAAGCCCTCTGGAAAATGCTCTGCTGCATCCTTACAAATCGCGTCCAAAACCGCAAGTACCGTACATCTTTTCTCATCCACCACCCGGTTGATCAGGCTTCCCTCCCGATACACGTAGTGATAAAGCTTTTCCGGCAAATAGCTGACCTTTTTTGTCTCCCGCAACATCTGATAAAAGAACGCCAGATCTTCACAGCAATACGCACGTTCCTCAAACGGATACCGCCTTGCCGCTTCCAGAGAATACAGCTTTCCCCACGCCGTCCAGAGAAACGGTCTGCGCTGTGCCAGGCAGCCTACTACCTCTCCTCTTGTATAGGTACTGGCTGGTATGCCTCCTCCGCTGATTCCATAAGTCCCGCAAATACTGATATCGGCGTTATGTTCCACTCTGCTTTGATAAAGCTTCTTTAACATGTCCGGTTCTATATAATCATCCGAATCCACAAAAGAAACCAGCTCTCCGCTTGCCTGTTTCATTCCTTGATTCCTGGCAGCGGACAATCCCCCGTTTACCGGCAGATGTATCACCCGTAACCGTTTATCCTGTTTTGCATAGCGATCGCAGATTTCCCCGCTTCCATCCGTAGAAGCATCGTCTATCACAATCACTTCTATATTAGAATAGCTCTGGGCAAGAATCGAATCCAGGCACTGTTTCAAATAAGCTTCTATCTGATAGACCGGTACAATAACACTGATTTTCGGTTCTGTTTGTTTCGCTGGCTTATCTTTCATCCTTTCGCCCGCCTTTCTTTGCCACTCTTTTCCATTCCCGGTAAATAACGGCAGTTCCCCAAAAAGCGGAGGCGCTGATATAAAGTAAAAGAATTGCCGCCCTGCTTTTTTTCTCCGGGCAGCGCGTTACCGCTTTCCAGCTAAATTGGCAGCGAATGTCCTTTTGAAACGCTTTCAGGTAAGAAAAAAGCGACTCCTCTGTACCGTCCTCTACCGCCTGCATCGCCAGTCTTGTATCTACGTCTAAGGCAAATTGCTGAAAGTCCGTCACTGCTTCCGGAATCGTTCTGGCAGCATCCCGGCTGATACGCTCCTGTACGAAAAGCGTCGTACATTTCCGTTTACTGATTTTTCCATGTACCTGACTCCCTTCCCGACAAGTATAATGATACAGTTTATCCGGCAGATAGCTTACTCGTTTTGCCAACTGCAATACCTGATAAAGAAAGAGCAGGTCCTCACTATAAAATATCTGCTCGTCAAACGGGCATTTTTTTACCAGCTCCGTCCGATACAGCTTTCCCCATGGCACATGGTTAAACGGAACTCCTTTCGCCATACAACAGACCGCTTCCCTTCCGGAATAAACGGCAGCAGACCCTCCTGCCAGCTTTATCCCGTCTGCCCCGCATACGCTGATATCCGCCTGATGTTCCAACAGGCTGTCATACAATTTTTCCAGCAGATTCGCTTCTACCAAATCATCTGCATCTACAAAGGAGACAAACTGCCCGTCTGCCAGACGAATCCCTTCATTCCGGGCAGCCGAGGGACCACGGTTTAGTGAAAAATGCACTACCCGCAGCCGCGGCTCCTGCAACGCATATGCCTCACAGATCTTACCGCTTTTATCGGTAGAGGCATCGTCTACTACAATGATTTCCAGATTGGGATAGGTCTGTGCTGCTATCGCGTCCAGACAGTTTCTTATATAATTCTCTACATTATATACCGGTACTACTACGCTAATTTTTGGCGCTTCCCCTTCCATGCCGTCTCCCCTCCTACTCTCCCAGTTCACGATAATATTCTGCCAACCGTTTGTGCATCTGACGGACACTGAAAAGACGTTCTGCCCTTTCCCGGTTTTGTTCTGACATACTAGCCAACAGCCCGATATCTCCGCTACAACGTAAAAGTGCTTCCGCTAAAGCCGAAACATCCCCAGGCTCTATCAGAATACCGTTTTCCTCTTTTACGGCTTCCGGAATCGCCCCTACCGTAGTGCTGATCACAGCTCTTCCAGCCGCCATCCCTTCCAGTAAAAACATCGGCAGCCCTTCCTGATAAGAAGGCAGCACTACAGTACCGGCTTGGCTGAGATATTTCAACTTTTCTGCTTCTCCAATCCAGCCCAACACGGTAATATGCTTTTCCAGACCTTTTTTTGCTACCAGCTCCTGCACCTTTTCCACTTCTCCGTCGCCTGCCATACGAACAGACAGATCCGGATTCTGCTGGACGGCGATTTCTACGGCATCGATCAGGTCGTAGATTCCTTTTCTTACTCCTAATCTTCCCAACAGCAAAAAAGAATTCCGATATTTTATTACGTCTGTTTTCATTGCCGAAAATTTGGCTATATCAATCCCATTGTTTAATACCTTGCATGTATCTATCGGAAAACGCGCTTCCAACGCTCTTTTCCAGCTTTCCGATAACGCCAATACCTGATCTGCCTGCCGGAAACATTCCTCCGCCATCTGTTTTTTTCTGCCCCTTAATCCATCATAAAAATCCAGATATTCCGCGCCATGAATATGAAGAATGACCTTTTTCCCTGCGCTTTTTCCCTTTTTTAGATAAAGTCTTTTCCGAAACGTGCTGCCTCTTTCCGCCATATGTATATGAAATAAGTCATAGCTTCGATAGCAGCGCAGAAAACGCAGATAGCCGTATAGCGAATACAGCAGGCGAATCGGCAGGCTGCCGTCTATGTAAGAAGGAAAGATATCAATGTCAAATTCTTTGTTTAGCTGTTTGCTTTCCCGAATTCCCCGAATCACTGCCGCCATCCCGCCACGCGACCTTGTTTCACTTGGACCGATTACCAAAACTTTCATTTATTTTCCTGCCTCCCCTAGTTCTCTTCCTGTTTCACTCTCCGCCACTTTGCGGAATTCTTTTTCATAAAGAACGAAGATACTCGTCCAAAGAAGCGACAAAATACTCCGTATTGGAAGAATAGCTGTCAAAGGAATGCGTTCGGATCGTTTCGAGGGCTTTGGGCAGATCCTCTACTTCCAGACAGGCGTATACCAGGTTTCTTTCGTGGAACTGTTCCAAAAGCTGAAGCTGGTGATCGTCTACATGCTCCCCGTATTGGACACGCCGCGGCACCACAATTATTTTCTTTCCCAGGTTGACCGCATAAAGCATCGTACCCGCGCCCCCATGTGTAATCAAAACACTGCATTCCTCTACCAGTCTGGTAAATTCCTTTCGGTCACAAAAAGCCCGATATTGACAGTTACGCGGAATATAATTGCTGCTGCCTGTCTGAATAAATACCGGTTCCTTTAGTCTCCCCTCCCCTGCCATCTGATCTACCTTTTTTATCAGACGGTCAAAGGGAAATTTCTGCGAACCTACTGTCACAAATATCATAGTTCTCACCTCAATAAACACTACCCTGATAGACTGCTTTAGGATAGCATTCCTGTAAATCCGGCCATTGAATATAAAATCGATCCGCAAACCGATAAAGAAGCTTTCCCGTCATTGTAGGTGTTTTCACTTTGGCAAAAGATTCAATAAAAACCAACTTCTTACGAAAAAGCTTACACAGCAGACAAAGAGGAATCATCGCCAGCACCCCCGTACAGACAATTACATCTGGTCTTTCCTTCCAATAGATTCCAAACGAGCGAACTCCATTGGCAGCCAGACGCAGGATACAGGATGCCTCCCGTCGGTTTACCTGCTGTAAATAGTAGCAATTTATCTTTTGTTCTGTTTCCGTATATGCCGTCCGTTCTGTCACCAGAAAACTGTCATAGCGCTCCATTAAAGGACGCAGCAATAAAAGCTCTTCCAAATGACCGCCCGAAGACGCGGCAAAACAAACCTTTAATTTTTTCTTTTTTTTCAACCTCTCTCACTCCTGTCCTGGTTCGATCTTTTCCTGCTTTTTTTGTTCCTCCTCTGCCAATGTGTCCAGATGATAAGACATCGGCACCAAAGCGCAGGCAATCAGCGTATAAGGATAATAGATTGTATTATCCGTTGCATAAAGGACAAAGCAATACACACAGATACCAAAAAACAGGCAGCCGCCTCTCTTTCCTCCCTGGCGGAACCAGTAGCGGAGCCGTACGATAAAATAACCCCAAAGCCACACCCAATACCCGATAAATCCTATGTTTAAATACATCCGCAGAAAGTCATTGTGAATCTGCATAATCGTCCGCTGCGGCGCCTGGTATACTTCCCCGGAAGCCCAGTCTACAAACCGTTCAAATCCGGTTCCCTTTCCCAGATAAGTAAAACTGATATCATAATAAGGTTCCAGGTTGGTAAACATCTTCACACGCCCCATCGTATTGATCTGAAGCTGCTTTTCCAGATATAAAAAAAGCCCGCTGCGGATTCCCGCAATATACAAAAAACTGACTACCATCATCCCGACCGCCGCGCACAGAGCCGTCTGCCTGGCTGCCTTTTCCGGCAGACGCCGCAGCAGCCATGCCATAACGGTTCCTAGTACAAGAGCCGGAATGGCAATTCGCTTTAAGCCAATCAAAAACAGCAGCGAGCTAGTCACCATCCAAAAAAGGAAATGGGAAACCTCCTTTTTCTCCAACAGCAGATACAGCAAAAACGGTCCAAAGGCAAACGTCAAATCGTTGATCTCAAGCTGGAGCATCAGCGGACCGTTTTCCGCGCTAAAGGACAGTAACAGTGTACGGAATTCAAGGAGAAACTCCCCCAGACCTCCTTCCAGAATAACCACTACTACCCGAAGGAAATTCGCCAGACACATCGAGCCCAGACAATACCAGATTCCCTTACTGCCAAATAGATATAAGGTTGCGGCGGCTACGCAAACCGACAAAAGCTGCGGCAGAATCATTCCCACGCCATTTGCAATTGTCACACTGCTTGCTCCGGAAAGCACCCAAAGAAGCGCATAGAAGAAAAACGGAATCAAAAAGGGAAGCATCTGCACTACGGTATGACGCGCCAATACGATGGTTCGTCCCAGTCGCGCCGTAACAATAAAGTTTGCCAGCGCTAAAAATAAAATTGCTATGGCGCAGGGATTTTTCAGGCTAAAGGCAACGCCGCCTATTAAAAAATAGGTGTCCTGTAAAAAGAACATCGCAGTTGCCAGCGCCATATACAACACTGAAAGCATGCTTTAAGCCTCCTTGCCTACCCGTTTCATCGCAGTAGATAACAGCTCTCTGATATAATAACAC
>CAJUFW010000115.1:0-3120 GCA_910585655.1 uncultured Lachnospiraceae bacterium | reverse complement strand
TGCACAGGCAACGCCATATTGCAGGTCAATCTGATAACCGCGTTCTGTTGACTTTTCCTCTAAGACTACGCCGATCTGAAACAAGGCGGCATGAATCTGTTCCAGATCCAACGACTCTGCAAAAATCAGATACTGACCGGCTCCGTTATTGCCTACAAACAGCTTGTCAGACGGAGTGAACACGGAAGTCAGGATCGCTACAAAGTCTTTGATCATCCGATCGCCTGCTTCTCTGCCCAAGCGGGCATTTTCCGTCTGTAGATTCGCCATCTTACAAACCACACAGGCAAAGCTTTCCGGAAGCGGTCTGTTTTCCTTGGATTTGATAAACTGATCACACTTGGCACGGTTCGGCAGCCCGTCTACTTTGTTAGTAAAGGCATAATATTCGATAAAGTCCTCGATTCTGCCAAACAACGCCGCTCCTGCACAGCCTAACGCGCCGAATATCACGACGATCAAAATCGTAAAAATCAAGATTGGGAAACGTTCGGTTACGCGCACGCTTGAAAGCATCACAATATTCTGGGCTCCCAAATATTCGTTATACTCATCGTTTGTTTCATAATAGATGGTTTGGAGGCGGTTGATTTTTTCTGCCAGACGCGCAATCTCCGACTGTATACCTTGCTGCTGCTCTTCGGACGAGCTGGACGGCGCCGATTGAAATACCTCCAAAACATAGTTGTTATACTCGGTCTCAATCAAATTATGTTCATATAGGGTTCGATCTTCAATGTACTTGATCAGCAGACGGTCATATTCCGCTGTCCGATCGACCGGCGTCCAGTTTCCGTCTTCATCCTGGTTTCCGTTGTCGTATACATCCGGTAGTACGTTATTCCTCCAGGTAGTTTCACCTTCTTCTCCATTCAGGTCGCTTCCGGAAATGCTAAACTCTCCCATCGCCTCCTCATAAGCGCCAATGATACGACGGATCCGGTCGATTTCAAAGGAGGAAGCATTGTTGGAAATTTCCAGGTTGTTGTTTCGGTTTTTATATTTATTCAGTAATACGTCACGGTTTTTCGTAATTTTTCCTGCCAGAATTTCGGAAAAGAGCTGCCGCAATTCTACTTCCTGAATAAACTGAAACTCATCCTGCAAATCCTGAAAACTGTACCCGGTTCGGCTGGAACGGAATTCTCCGTTCCAATTTACCTTATCAAACAGATGCTCCGTAATATTGCTTAGAGTCTCGTCCATCACCTCTGCCATCTCCAGATAGTCATATCCCTTTGTAGTGATATCGCTGACCGGGTTTGCCGCCAGAGACGTATTGACGTGCGTTTTTCCATAGTAGCTGGCATATTCCTGTAAAATCTGGTTTAAAATCTTCCGCGGATATTCTTTCCCGTTTTTTACCCCGCAGCCAAACGATACCAGATAACGGGTCGGCTTAATCTCATAATCCTCTTCCCCGTTATCAAGCTTGGATTGCTGCACCAGCAAATCCTCCTCTGTAATAATCGGCTCCACATGGATACTCATACGAATATCATCTGCCGTCGCGTCCTTGTAATGAATGCCAAGCTCTTTCATCGCCTGCGCTACCAGATTGGTCGAATAAATCTCGGAAGTATCAATTTCCTTTCCGTCGGGAGAAAATCCTTCTGCCGCACGGGAGCCGGTATATTCAATCACCGTCATAGCCGTATATTGCTGAATATAGTACTTGGCAATCAGAAAAAATAAAATACCTGCTAAAATAGATATCCCGGTAATCCAGCTACGGTATTTTTTCAGATAGCGAAAAACATCTAGCTCTTTCATGATACGTCCTCCTTTTGTATCTTACTCTGCTTTTGCAATCTGCGGTTCTCGCGGTAAAACGGCTCTAAAAGTACAATTCCTCCTGCGGCAGCCACAGACAAAAGGCTTAGAAAAAGCGCCGATATCGCCTCGTTCATCACAGCAGGCTGCGTAAAACAGACTTGAATATACCCGTCGCGTTTTTCCTTGACATACGCGCTGCACAACGCCCGGCACTGTGCAGACAAGTTAAGCAGCTCGCCTTTTAATTCCTCAATCCGCTGATCTGCCTGCTGATAAGCATCCTCGCTCGCTATCCCTTTGCCAATCTGCCCGGACGCATAGGTATTATGCTCGATCTCCTCCACCAGTTCGGTCGCGGACTCCAAATGCTCCTTTGCCTCGTCTGCAAAATAGTCTACTCCTACTTTGGTTTTTGACATATAAAATTCTTTATCCGTATCATAGGTTGGAATCAATACAAAACGAGTCATAAAAGCATTATAGATGTTAATGGTCTCTATCCGTACGTCATAGGCTGCCATATCCTTTTTCCGATCCGTATCAAGCAGACGGTTTGCATACTGCAGCCGCGACTGATATGTATTCTCGTTTCTGGAAAGTCCGTTTTCCAAAACAAACGCCTCATAACGCTCTAGCTCGATCTCGATAAAATTGCTGATTTTCTCCGAAAGGGAAGCAAACGTCTCCTCATTTTTTTCTGCACGGAAACTGCTGCTTTCACTGCTGTAGACAGGAAGATAATTTTTTAATTTGTTTGCCTGCATCTTCAGATAATTCTTTACATCCAGATACTCCATCCCCTCCAGCTCTTCAAACGACAAGTCCAATATATCGTCATTTTCCGCATAGTGAAGAACAAAATCCTCCCAATACACATCCGTTAAAAGATTCAGTATGGTTTTGGGACTGGTATGATAAAAAGACACCATTTCCGAGCAATGAATCCAATATTCTGTTGATATCTTCAAGTCCGACTCCTGGGCAACGTCCAGCTTTTCTGCATCTAAAGAAGTGGCAATGCTTAAAAAATCAGCCAACCGCTCTGCACTGATTTTTAAGTTCCCTCTCTCAACCACCTTCTCTAATATCTGATCCGAAAGTATATTAGACTCATTAAAGCGGGTAACATTGGGATTCTGTCCTCTGGCAGCTTCCTCATAGTGAAACGCCATCAGCATATTCGGCGCATAAAGCTGGCTCCCAAGCCTTCCTGCCAGACCAATCAAAAAGAACAGCACGCCAAACAGCGCCAGCCATCGTTTTTTTCCGTGTAAATGCCCGATTTCACCCCGCAGTCCCAAGAGAGGCAGCAGATCGGAAGAGCGTCGTGTAGGGAAAGAGTGT
>CAJUFW010000114.1:2876-11252 GCA_910585655.1 uncultured Lachnospiraceae bacterium | reverse complement strand
AACTAACGCGAATAGCTGGCGGCTATTTTTTTGTCCTTGAAGATGGTATAACATACTCCAACAAGGGCAACAATGAAGGTACAAAATTGGAATAATTCCGCATATGTAACATACATTGCTATCGCCCTCATTTATGAGGGCGTGCCATCCCTTTCTTTCGTCTGGAGGGCATTGATACACCCTCCGATAAAAAAGAGGGGTAAAGCCGCCTTTGGCTCTATGGTTTCCCATATCGACAATATAACATATTTCCCGACATTTGGCAATATTCTTTTCGTGTTCCGTCAGGCATCTGTTTGTTGTAGGAGGAATGTTTTTGCTGATAGGGATTTTGGCAACGATATCTTGTTGAACATCATATTCCCAAGGCTATCCCCATCAGTTTATCCGCCTGATCCGCTAAAAACAGAGGAATATTCAGCAGCGGAGTTTCTCCTGGCTGACCCGTTTCCAGCTTCAGGTTATTCATGGAGAACCGTACACGAAGCTTGATTTTATCTCCAAATTTCTCCTGAAATTTTCTAAGACTCCGGCTTGTTACATTCGTCTCTGCTTTTACTTCAATCGGAATCATTTCATTTTCCCGTTGAACCAGAAAATCAACCTCATAAGGAGGATTATTCTGCGACCAATATCGAGGCGGTACTTCAAGCTGTGCCACCAATGCCTGTAGAACATAGTTTTCTGTCAAAGCTCCCTTAAATTCTGTAAACAAGCGGTTTCCTTCTCCAAAGGCGGTCGGAGCCAGTAGCGCCAGCCTGCGAAGCAAGCCTACATCTACCAGATAAATCTTAAATGCCGAAAGGTCATCATAAGCCGACACCGGCAGCCCTGGCGCCGTACTACGAAATACCTTATGCACCAGTCGGGCATCTACCAGCCATTGCAACGCGTCCTCATACTCTCTTGCCCGCGCGCCTTCTTTGACTACTTTATAAAGAAACTTTTTATTTTCCCTCGCCAGTTGAGACGGAATTGACCTCCACAATAAAGAAATTCGCGGAAATTCTCTTACATCCGGATGCTTTCCAAAATCCCTCTCGTACGCCCCTAAAATATTGGAAAGAGCCTGCTGCATTGCCTCTACATCCCGAAGCTGCGTCCACATAAAAACAGATTCCGGCATCCCACCAGTTACATAATACATCTTTAATTTCTCATAAAGCGGATTAAAAAACGCATCCGGAATCGGTTCGAGCGTTTCGATGGTCTCCAGATATACTGCCAGTCTTTCGTCTCCATTCGCCAGAAGAAATTCCGTAAAGGTCATCGGATCGATCTGCATAAAATCTACTTTTCCTACCGGAAAAGAGGATGGCTTTGCCAGGGCAAGCCCAAGCAGAGAACCCGCACAGGCAATATGATACTGCGGCGCATTTTCGCAAAAATATTTCAATGAATTGATTACCCTTGGACAGTCCTGTACCTCGTCAAAAATTATCAACGTTTTCTCCGGTAAAATCTTTTGCCCGCTTGCCAACATCAAATTCTGCAAAATCCGATCTACATCCTTTGTCGTCTCAAAAAACTGCCGGTACTCCTCCTGCTCGTCAAAGTTAAAATAGGCGGTATTCTCGTAGTAACGTTTCCCAAACTCTTTTAAAATCCAGGTTTTCCCTACCTGACGAACCCCTTTTAGAATCAGTGGTTTCCGATAAGGGAAGTTTTTCCATTTTTTCAGTTTTTCCAATAGAAATCGCTCCATTTATTCCACCTCCCGCTTTTCTAGGCATCTCTGCTCTCCTCGAAAATCTCTTTTTTATTTTATCATATGCCAAAACAAAAGCAACCTATTTTTTCCCTGCATAATTTGACAAAAGATCAGGAATACGCTACTATCCTAATGATAAAAGAAATTCGTTGATACAACTATGATAAAGGAGGCACCCCATGCTCAAGCAAATCCACTATTTCCAGGCAGTTGTCCGCTGCGGCAGTTTTACGGAAGCTGCTGATGAATGTTATATTTCTCAATCTGCTATTTCCCAGCAAATACAGGTATTGGAACAGCAACTAGGGGTCACTCTTCTGGAACGTAAAAACCGACGTTTTACCCTGACTGCTGCCGGAAAGCACTTTTATGAGAAAAGCCTGATCTTAACGGCAGATTTTGACAAGCTTTGTACGGAAACCCTTCGCATTGCCCGCAGGGAGGTTCCACAGCTCCATGTAGGCTGTCTTCAGGGCTATGGCGGACGCGAATTCCAACAGACCTTAGCCGAATTTACAGGACGCCATCCGGAAATTGCCCTTCATGTTATTAACGGCACCCACGAAGAGCTTTATAAAGAGCTGATTTCCGGACGGATTGATCTGGTGTTAAACGACCAACGCCGTGCCTTTTATGAAGAATATCAAAACTGGATCCTGGCTGTCCGTCCATGCTATGTCGAATTATCCGCCCGCAGTCCCTTTGCTGGGCAGGAAAGAATTGAACTTTCCGATCTAAAACAGCTTCCTTGTATTCTGGTGGCACCGAAAAAACAGCATAAAACAGAGGAAACTTTTTACCGGGAGGTTATCGGCATCCAGGGAGAATTTCTCTTTGCAGAAAACATTGAGGAAGCAAGACTGCTCGTAGTCAGCGGCAGAGGCTTTCTGCCGATTGAGGGAGAAGTACAGGCTTCTGTGGGAGACTCTTTATGCCATCTGCTGCTCCTGCGGAACGGCTCCCTGATTCACCGAAAGTATGGTGTTTTTTGGAAGCGGGAGCATACCAACGAGTCTATTGAGGAATTTGCCACTCTTCTGAAAGCACAATTTTCATAAGTTCCTATAAGTTTTTCTAATGAATTATCCAAGAAAATCGAATTGTTTCCAGATCTTCTTTTCTGCTATACTATATTTAAAAAGATACCAGGAACAGGAAAGGAAGATTTTTATGAATTCATTATTCGGGTCTAAAAAATTCGGCTTTGGCTGTATGCGTCTGCCTCTCTTAGAAAACGGGGAAGTAGACACCGGGCTTTTTTGCCAAATGGTAGACACTTTTTTAGAAAACGGCTTTTGTTATTTTGATACGGCGCACGGTTATGTCCAGGGAAAAAGCGAGCCGGCTCTGCGTACCTGTCTGACCAGCCGCTATCCCAGAGAACGCTATCTTCTAACCGATAAGCTTTCTACTCACCATTTCAACAGCCAGCAGGAAATCCGTCCGCTCTTTGAAAGCCAGCTTGCTGCCTGCGGTGTAAAATACTTTGACTTTTATTTGATGCACGCTCAGGATGCCAGCATTTTTGCAAAGTTCAAGCGCTGCCATGCCTATGAAACAGCCCTGGAATTCCTAAAGGAAGGGAAAATCCGCCACTTCGGTATTTCCTTTCATGATAAAGCTGCCGTACTGGAACAGATTTTAAAGGAATACCCACAGATTGAGGTCGTTCAGCTTCAATTCAATTATGTAGACTATGAGGATCCTTCTGTGGAAAGCCGCAAATGCTATGAGGTTTGCCAAAAATATGGGAAACCGGTTATTGTAATGGAGCCGGTCAAGGGCGGCAGCCTTGTAACACTCCCACCGGCAGCACAGGCAGCCTTTGACAAGCTGAACGGCGGCAGCAACGCCAGCTATGCCATTCGCTTTGCCGCAGGCTTTTCCGGTATCCAGATGGTTCTTTCCGGCATGGGAAACCTGCAAATGCTAACGGACAATCTTGGCTACATGAAGGATTTTAAACCCCTTTCCGATATAGAACAAGCAGCGGTAGAACAGGTTCGTGAAATTTTCCGCTCTCAAAATCTGATTCCTTGTACCGCCTGCCGTTACTGTATGGAGGAATGCCCGCAGCATATCCGTATTCCGGATTTATTTGCCTGCCTGAATTCTAAAAAACAGTTCCAAAACTGGAATACCGACTATTACTACAACAACATCCACACTAAGGACGGCGGTAAAGCCAGCGACTGTATCAAATGCGGCAAATGTGAGCAGATCTGTCCGCAGCATTTACACATTCGAGATTTGCTGGTGGAGGTAGCCAAAGAATTTGACATCTAAATATCCATCCAGGCACCCTTCATCGGAGAAACTGCCAGCTCTGAAAAAAGCTTTAATACCCCTCTCGGATACTTCGCTGGCTTCGGCTTCCAGTTTTTCCGCCGCTCCTCTAACACTGCTTCGATTTCCTCCGGCGTCTTCCGTTCACCTTTTATGCCGACAATTTCCAGACGCCGTTTCTCGATATCCAGCTCAATCAGATCGCCCTCTTCTACCAGGGCAATCGGTCCGCCTGCCTGCGCCTCCGGGCTGCAGTGACCAATCACCGGACCGGTCGAGGCGCCCGAAAAACGTCCGTCCGTAATCAGGGCGATGCTGCGTCCCAACTCCTTATCTGAGGAAATCGCCTCGGAAGTATAAAACATTTCTGGCATTCCGGAGCCTTTCGGTCCTTCATAACGAATAAAAACGGCATCCCCTGGCTTTACCTTATGGTGCAGCACAGCGTCGATACATGCTTCTTCGCTGTCAAACGGTCTGGCAGAAAGAAGGGCAGAAAACATTTCCTTTGGGCAGGCGGTATGTTTGATAACTGCTCCTTCTGGCGCCAGATTTCCTTTTAATATTGCAATCGAACCATCCGTGCCAAGCGCGTTCTCCCATGATCGGATGATGTCCTGGCGGGTAAGCGTTGTATGACAACGCTCATTCGCCTGTTTTAACCAGCTTTCGCAGCGTTCATAAAAACCATTCTGTTTCAATTCTTCCAGATTTTCTCCCAGCGTCTTTCCGGTCACGGTTTTCACATCCAGATGCAGCACATTTTTAAGTTCTTCCATGATTGCCGGAACGCCTCCTGCATAATAAAAAAATTCGGCAGGCCACCGTCCTGTCGGGCGTACGTCTAACAAGTAGCGCGCTCCCCGATGCAGACGGTCAAACGTCTCTCCGCTTATCTCAATTCCATACTCATGCGCTATCGCCGGTAAATGGAGCAGGCAGTTGGTGGAACCCGATACTGCCGCATGGACAAGAATCGCATTTTCAAAGCTTTCCAATGTCACGATATCACTTGGAAGCATCTGCTTTTCATAGACCATCTGTACAGCACGCGCTCCGGCCCGGCGGGCATATTCCAGTAAATCCGGACTGTCCGCAGGAAGTAAGGCGCTCCCTGGCAGCGCCAGTCCCAACGCCTCCGCCATAATCTGCATCGTCGAAGCCGTACCGATAAACGAACAGGCTCCACAGCCTGGGCAAGCATTTTCCTTTGCCCAGTTCAGCCTTGCTTCGTCGATTTCGCCCCGCTCGTATTTTGCCGAATACATCCCTAACTGCTCTAACGTCAGCAAATCCGGTCCGGCAGCCATCGTCCCGCCTGTCACTATGATCGAAGGAATATTGACTCTTGCCAGCCCCATCAGATTGCCTGGCAGTCCCTTGTCGCAGCTTGCCAGATACACGCCTGCATCAAACGGTGTGGCATTGGCTTGAATTTCTATCATATTGGCAATCATTTCCCGACTGACCAGCGAATAATTGATACCGTCTGTTCCCTGACTCTCTCCATCGCAGATATCCGTACAAAAATACCGCGCGCCATGACCGCCTGCCTCGGCGATTCCCTCGCAAGCTGCCTGCACCAGTTTGTCCAGATGCCCGGAACCCGGATGACTGTCCCCAAACGTACTTTCTACAAAAATCTGCGGCTTCCCCAAATCCTCCTTTGACCAACCTGTTCCTAACCGCAAAGGATCTAACTCCGGAGAGAGACGACGCATTTTCTGACTGATCAGTTCTGACTTTTCTGACATATGATTGTTCCCCTTTCGTCACTTTTCTTCCTCTGTTTTTTGCTTTCTTAAATTCTGCATCATCTCATGCTCTTTTTGCAGCTCGCCAAACAATTCCTCCGATGTCCAATAACGGTTTGTCGGTGTCAGCATGGCTTTTAAATCAATACGCGGAACACCTGCCCGCTTCATTTGCTGCAAAAGCTCGTCCACTCTGCTGCCCGAAAATCCACACATAATCATCATCGGAGCAGAAATTTCCACAGGGACACTCCCGTTATCCACACTATGCTCCACAGCATCCTTTTCTAACCCGGCTAAAACACCGATCGGCAATCCATACTCTTCCGGCTCTACACATTTCACCCGAATTCCCATTCGGAGCAGAACCGGCTGCAGCTTCCTGGCAGTTTCCGTCCCACGAAGCTGATATAACAATACCTTTTCCTTCTTCATTCCGTCACCTCTTCTTCTCTTTTTTAAATTTCACAAATTTGATCCAGAAAGTGATTCCAGTTGGCGTGTTCCTCTGCCCAGACAAATGCCCGGTCGGCAACCTGCTGTAATAAATACGGATCTTTTTGCCAGTTCCTCACACGTTCCGGAAGTGCTTCCAGTTCTGGAAGAGTATAAAAAAACAACTCCTGTCCATCCCGTACATGCCGGAGTAAATATTCGCTGGTATCACTGATACAAACGGCGCCATTTCTCATCGCGTTATAAATCCGGTCATGCGCCCCTTGCTTAAACCAAGGCATCACATTCAAAGAAAGCTGTGCCTCCGCTGTTTTTTCCAGACATTCCCTGGAATTCAGCAAACCGCCCTGAATCAAATTTTCCGGCTTTTTACAGACCAACTTTTCCCAGCCATGCCCATATACTTCCACTGGAATTCCATTGTCTATCAGACATTTTACAACCTCTCCTCGGAAATAAAAGCGAACATACAAATCTAAAAAAATCAGATTGCTCATTCCTTCACACAGTTCTTTTTTGGAAAGTGTTCCCATTTCCCGAAGCAGGTATTCCTCAAAGACGTCCTCCATACTCCGTTCCGTATGAATAAACAGTTCTTTGATCATTTCCCTGTAAAATGCCTCATACTCCGATCCCAGTCTGGTAATATACTGGTCAAAATGCTCCGGAGGCGAATAATTTCCGGTAAAAATCAGCTTCCGCGGTCTGTCTGCAATCGGGAGGCAGACGTTCGTATCCGTCCGCCCGGCTCCGGACGACGCTGCCTCCGTCAGCCTTGTTCCCGCCAGCGGCGTCGTAGTCCCCAGGGTCACTTCCGGGTAAAAGCGTCTCATATATCGCTCATGATATCCGTCAATACAAATCTGAACATAACGCTCCGGCAAAGTCTGAAGCTCCCTAAAGTAATAAAAGGGATGATCGACTAAAATATTGCGGCATTCCACCTGATAGCGGTTCCATAACAATATCCCTGCTTCATCATAACATACGGCTTCCTGATCCAATCCCTGGAAATTAAAAGTCAACAGCATAGTTTCGGCTCCCGGTTCCGCCAGAAAACGTACCAAATCCGGAATCTCGGTTCGCTCGTCTGTCAGAGTAAACAAAAAAACCGGAATCCCTCTCTCCTGTAAAGCCTTCGCCATCTGCCTTGAAAAAAATTCCAGAGTCTCGATTCCACCCTGCAGCAAGACCACCTGCTTCATTCCTATATTCCCTCCTTTTTTACGGATCTCCCTCAAACGGCATTAACGTCGGTATCCATATGCTAAGATTAAGAATAACATACTTTCATAGAAAAGAACAGACAAAAGAAACCTGGATTTTTACTGGATTTTTTATACAAGCTCTGGTATAATGCAAAAAGAAAATTGAAACGGGAGGCTTATACCATGAAAGAAACGATTACACGGGAGGATGCGCTGGCGCTGCTGCACCAATACAATATAGAACCCTTCCATATTCAACATGCCCTAACCTTAGAAGGCGTTATGAAGTGGTTCGCCGTCGATCTTGGCTACGGAGAAGATCAAATCTATTGGGGGCTTGTAGGACTGCTCCATGATATTGATTTTGAACAATTTCCGGAGGAACATTGTATCAAGGCTCCGGATCTGCTGCAGGAAGCGGGCGTTAGCGAAGAGATGATTCGCTCTATCTGCAGCCACGCTTATGGCTTGACGGTCGATATTATACCAGAACACCAGATGGAAAAGGTACTGTACGCCGTAGACGAGCTGACCGGTCTGATTGGAGCTACCGCTCTGATGCGTCCTTCCAAGAGCGTACAGGATATGGAGGCGAAATCCGTAAAGAAAAAATTTAAAACAACCAGCTTTGCCGCAGGCTGTTCCCGCGAGGTTATCACCAAAGGGGCGGAAATGCTTGGCTGGGAGCTAGACGATCTTATCCAGAAAACGATCTATGCCATGCGATCCTGTGAAAAGGATGTAGCAGCCGCCATGCTGATATAATAAACTATATAAAAAAGAAGTTGCTACAGGAGGGAACAGGATGTCACATATTTATAAAGGCACTTTAGATCTCATCGGTCGCACGCCGCTGGTAGAAGTCACCAACCTGGAACGAACGCTTGATCTGGCGGCTACGCTGCTGGTCAAGCTGGAATATCTAAACCAGATCGGAAGAGCGTCGTGTAGGGAAAGAGTG
>CAJUFW010000114.1:0-2866 GCA_910585655.1 uncultured Lachnospiraceae bacterium | reverse complement strand
AGATCGAGCCGCGAAAGCGATGATTGAAGATGCCGAAAAACGAGGGGTTTTGCGGAAGGGTTCTGTTATTATTGAGCCTACCTCCGGCAATACTGGAATCGGGCTTGCCTCTATTGCCGCCGCGAAAGGCTATTCTGTTATTTTGACCATGCCGGAGACAATGAGCGAGGAACGTCGGCGTATTTTAAAGGCATATGGAGCAACTCTGGTACTGACGAAAGCAAGCGAAGGAATGGCAGGCGCCATCAAACGGGCAGAGGAGCTGGCCCGTGAGCTTCCAAACAGTTTTATTCCCGGGCAGTTTGTCAATCCGGCAAATGCCGAGGCTCACCGCCTTACAACCGGTCCGGAGATCTGGCAGGACACCGGCGGTCATCTGGATTTCTTTGTAGCAGGCGTCGGCACCGGCGGAACCCTGACCGGAACCGGTGAATATTTAAAGGAACAAAATCCGTCTATTAAGGTCATTGCCGTAGAGCCTGCCGCTTCTCCTCTGCTTTCCAAAGGGCAGAGCGGAACGCATGGTTTACAGGGAATTGGCGCCAACTTTGTACCGGAGCTTCTCAACACACAGATTTATGACGAAATCCTTCCGGTTACAGAGGAGGAAGCGTATGCCGGCGCCAAGCTGCTTGCCAAACGGGAAGGCGTGCTGACAGGTATCACGTCCGGAGCCGCTCTACATGCTGCGATTGTTCTGGCAAAACGACCGGAAAATCATGGCAAAACGATTGTCGCCCTGCTGCCGGACAGCGGAGATCGTTATTATTCCACTCCATTGTTTGAAGACGAAACTCTACCATTATCAACCTAAGGAGGTTATACCGATGAGTAAAAAACTCACAAGAGATCAAAGAACCTTTCATTTTGAAACACTACAGCTTCATGTAGGACAGGAGCAGCCTGATCCGGCTACCGACGCCAGAGCGGTTCCGATTTATCAGACCTCTTCCTACGTATTTCAAAGCTGCGACCATGCCGCCGCCCGTTTTGACCTGACAGACTCCGGCAACATTTACGGGCGCCTGACCAATCCTACCGAAGACGTTTTTGAACGGCGCATCGCCGCCTTAGAGGGAGGCGTTGCTGCTCTGGCAGTCGCTTCCGGCGCTGCTGCTATCACGTATACCTTCCAAAATCTTGCTCAAAACGGCGATCACATTGTCTCTGCCAAAAATATTTACGGCGGTACCTTCAACCTGCTGGCACATACCCTGCCGGAATATGGTATTCAGACTACATTTGTAGACATTTTTGACTATCAGGCTGTAGAGGCGGCTATTTTAGAACATACCAAAGCTATTTTTATTGAAACTTTAGGCAACCCTAATTCAGAGGTAGTAGACATTGAGGCTATCGCTGCGATTGCCCATCGTCATCAGATTCCGCTGATCGTAGACAATACCTTTGCTACGCCGTACCTGGTGCGTCCTATCGAATACGGAGCCGATATTGTCGTACATTCGGCTACAAAATTTATCGGCGGTCATGGAACGACGTTAGGCGGTGTGATTGTAGACGGTGGCAAGTTTGACTGGGAGGCTTCCGGCAAGTTTCCGGCTCTGGCTGAGCCAAATCCAAGCTATCATGGTATCAGCTTTACCAAAACCGCCGGTCGCGCTGCTTTTGTGGCAAAAATCCGCGCTATCTTACTGCGGGATATGGGAGCTTGTATTTCTCCGTTCCATGCCTTTTTCTTTCTTCAAGGCTTAGAAACGCTCTCGCTCCGGGTAGAGCGCCATGTGGCAAATGCCCTAAAGGTCGTAGAGTATCTGAACAATCATCCGCAGGTCGAAGCGGTTCATCATCCTGCCGTCTCCAAAGAGGCTTCCCAACAGGCGCTCTACGCCAAATATTTTCCAAACGGCGGCGGTTCTATTTTTACTTTTGAAATCAAAGGAGACGCCCGCACTGCTATGAACTTTATCGACAATCTGGAGCTGTTTTCTCTATTAGCCAACGTAGCGGATGTCAAATCCTTGGTCATCCACCCGGCTACCACGACACACGGTCAATGTACAGAAGAAGAGCTGGCTGACCAGGGTATCCGCCCGAATACCATCCGGCTTTCTATCGGCACGGAACATATTGACGATATTCTCCAGGATATGGAGGAAGCATTCCGCGCGATTGCTTAAAGTATAGCATCCAAAAGTGTGTATCCTACCCGGAGGGCTTTTTGTATGATAGGGAAGTTTAGAGAACTTTCCTATCATACAGAAAAGCCAGCTTTGCAGGGTTTTTGCAGGGCTCTTACTTACGGGTTCTCATCCCCCTGCAGCCAAACATCTACAAACGCTTCTCTTACAAGCTGCTGCTCCTCTTGATCTATCAGACCAAACCCATAGGCAATTCCATACGCATCGCACGCCGCCCAGCTTTCATACAGCTCGTCCGAATCGGCGGCATATTCTCTTACAATCTTTGTATCATGAAACGCATGCTCTACCAGGATCCCCGGAACTCCTACCTCGGCGGCTCCCCTTAACACGCCGTAATAATCCAGCCCGTCGCTCCCCCTCCGGGATACTACCGTCCCGTTTTTATTAGAAGGATCTTTGCTTAATTTTTTATAGGAAATCGCCTTGTTGATCGCTCTTGTCTTAAAGCCGGCTGTCTGAATCCCAGCCTCTTGGTTGTAGTCTGTTATATTCTGCCCAATCGAATTGGCGATTTCCATTCCCAGCTTGCCCGCGCGGGCAGGATTATTTACAAACACATAGGTTTTATTGATGCTCGTCGGCTGGCTCCACGGCTTTTTTCTGCGACCGGTCGAATTGGTATGAAGAGAAATAAAAAAATCACAATTCTGTGTTTTCGCCATATATCCTCGAACGGCAATGTTTTGATCGTCTAACTTTTTATT
>CAJUFW010000113.1 GCA_910585655.1 uncultured Lachnospiraceae bacterium | reverse complement strand
CCCATTATAAATCCGTATTAAGGCAATGTCAACCCTGAAAAACATTTTATGCCAAATATTTTTGTATTAAAAAACCAAGACTGAAAAATAGTCTTGGTTTTGAAACTTATTTTCGTTGATTTGCCATCCATTCCCAGATCGTCATTGGCTCACCGTTCACACAAACATTTGTCCCGTCCAGTTCCGTATGGCATTCATTATTTAAAATGTTGTTCCATACGGCGTGGTTAAACATTTTTCGAGGCTGACCAAGTTCATCCTTATACCGTCCGGTCGTATCTAGGAGGATTTCATAATACGTAAAGTGTACATTTTCTGCACCTGCTTCTTTGAGACGGAAATAAGTTGGCAGGGAGGTCTCTCTTGGAGGTACCAGTTCGTCCTTTTTACAATGTACAAACCAGGTTGGAATATGTTTGATGCTATTTAACATTTCTTCTGTGATATTGGCGCTATAGAATACTTCGCAGGCTGGAAGTGCGCCGGCAAAGAAATCCGGATAGTCAAATATCATTCTCATTGTCATAAAACCGCCATTAGACATACCGCCGACATAAATTCGGCTTCTATCAATGGTATCCGAATGTGCCTCAATAAAGGCGTCAATACAGGCTTTTAATGGTTTTACATAAATGCTCTGATTGGATTTTCCGAGCTTTTCCACTCCGTCGTCCATCCAAACGGTCGGACATTGAGGGGTAAGGACATAGGCGGCTCCACCAAAGAACGGCTGAATATCCGAAGAAGATAAATAACTGACTTTGTTGGCGCTGATGGTGATTCGTGGATCAGAGCCACCTTCTCCGGCTCCATGCAGCCAGATAATCAAAGGAACCTGTTCCTCTGTCTGCGGTGCAAAATAACCATAATTTAAGCGTGTATCACCTTCCGGATATTTTTGTATCTGCCATCCGGTAAGCTGAGGGCAAATTTCCTCGGTGCAGGTGTCAAAAACCAGCCCGGTTTTCATTGGGTCATTGCCAAAGCTGTGAAGCTGGGTAATCCGATAGGCATTGTTGATATAACGGCTTGCCATAATATCCCCTTCAATCCGTTTGCCTAACGTTTCTTCTGAAAGCTCTAAGGCTATAAAAGAAGCCTGATTCTGATAAGTACCGGCTTCATTGCAAGGGTAAACGTTTCGTGGAATCTGATAGCCCTTGCAGATGCTTTCCTGCTGTGTAAGAAAATTTTTGGATACAACAATTTCGTTGGTATCACATTCTTTTCTTTCTACATAAATGTTGAAAGAATTTTTTGAAACTTCGGCAGCATATACCTCATAAGGCATCTGTAAAATAAGCTTAGAGACATATGGACCCATTTCGGTAATTGTGGTGACAATCTTATAGTTTCCCATGTGCGACATCCTTTCTGCCCGCCGCAGCGAGCTTCCGATTTGTGTATGAACCGATATACAGATACAGGTCAGATAATATTATTTGCTGTGCTGTATAGAGTAGTATAACATTCGGAAAAGGAAATTTCTATCTTAAAAAACATTTTAGGTTAGCCAGTGAAAGAGCCGGTTAGGATTGATTTGGAAATTCTATCCAGGCGCAGACAGGATAATGGTCGGATAAGTAAACGCTTCCCTCCTGCTCTGTCCATTTTTCGGTTTTATTACAACTGCAACTTTTAAGGAAAATATAGTCAATAGACATTTCTTCTTCTTTTTTACCAAACGCATGGAACGTTACTCCAATACCCTCCGTTGCATTTATGTAGCCTGGGAATTGTTCAAAGACACGCATTTCCTCGCTGTCCGGTTCTGCATTCATATCTCCGGCTAAAATAGTCGGGACAGAACAGAAAAAGGTTTCCTGCGAAAGCTTTTGTAAAATTTGTTTTAATCCAAGGATTCGGGCTCCTGCGCCGATATGATCCAGATGGGTGTTGACAAGCCGGAAGACCTGCCCGGAATCTTGATCCTGCAATACGACTTCCGTACAAATACGGGGGCAGTCGCTTTGTTCCGAATAACGGGAGCCGGGTTGCTCCGGAGTTTCCGACAACCAGTAGCTTTCCATGGAAATCAGGTTTAGCCGTTCTCTGCGATACGCGACTGTAGTCTGTTCGCCTTGCAAAGAAGCTTCTCTGCCGCAACCAATTACATAATAATCCGTTAAAACTTCCCGCAGCCAGGCGGCTACATGTGGTAAAACCTCTTGAAAACAGAGGATATCCGGCTGTTCGGCATAGATTTTTCGGGAAATCAGATCCTTTCTGTACTCGAAATTGTTTTCACCATCCATACCATAATCGCAGCGGATATTGAAGGTTACAATTTTTATCATAGCAATCACCTCTTAAAATATGAATTGCACTTTGGCAGGTTGACAGTATCAGACGATATTCTTATAATTAGTATTACGAAATAGAAGCCATATGTCAATACAGAAATTTAGAAAAAAACAGGGAGGAAGACTATGGATTACAGTAGAAAAATATCGGAACGTCTGTGGAACCTGCCGGATAAGGGAGAACTGGAAAGCCGCCGGGAGGAAACATTTATGGATGATATTATTCAAAAAAGTCATATAGAGCGTGAGCTTCTGGTAAATCTGGACGGAGTGAAAACCGTATTTGACGGCGGAGCAGGCTGCGGCAGATTTTCGATTTTATTGGCGAAACAAGGCTGTCAGGTGACGCATTTTGATATTTCACAGTCGATGATAGATAAAGCAAGGGAGCTGGCAAAAAAAGCAGGTGTTTTAGAGCGCATAACTTTTGTAAAGGGAGCCCTAGAAGATTTATCTGCTTATGCGGATCGTTCTTTTGATCTGGTGATGTCTTTTGACGCGCCGATTTCTTATACTTATCCAAACCAGGAGCGGGTGATAGGAGAGTTGGTTCGGATTGCGAAAAAAAGAATTATCCTAAGCGTATCCAGCCGGTTAGGTTATCTGCCTTACTTAGCCAATCCGCTTCAAAAGCACCAGTTTATTTTAGATAAGAATTGTGAGGATTCTTGGGTTCAGTGGTGCCTTGCCCATCGCCAGGAAACAATTGACGCATTTTCCTTTCATAAGGAGAATATTGAAAAGCTATGGGACGATGGTTTGATGGGTGGAGAAGCAGAAATCGCAGAGTATGAACAGGGCGGAACTCCTTGGTGTATTACATATACCTTTTTACCGGAGGAGTTAAAGGAATTACTGGAACGCTTTGGGGTAAAAAATGTCCGTTTGGCTGGTCCGGGGGCATATGCAAGAACGATTCCGAATGAACTGCTTGTAAAAATTATCAACGATCCAAAACAGCGGGCGGATTTTTTGGAAGTTTGCTACCGATATGATTCCAACCCTTATGTATGTGGGATGGGGAAGGATAATCTGTTAGCGAGGGGGGAAGTATAATGGAATGGCTTTGGAAGCTGGATGAGGATATTTTACTGTTTTTACAGAATCATGCCCGTATGCCCATTTTAAATGAAATCCTACAGTTTTATACCAACCTGGGAAATGCAGGGTTAATTGCTATTTTAACTTGTATAATACTGCTTCTGTTGCCAAAGACAAGAAGGGTTGGTTTGACGGCTGCCATCTCCCTGTTCATCGAGTTTTTAATTGTCAATGTACTGTTAAAAAATGCAGTAGCCCGCACTCGCCCTTATGAGGTAATCGAGGGGTTGGAGTGCATTACAAAGCTGGCGACGGATTTTTCATTTCCATCCGGGCATACCGGAAGCTGTTTTGCCGTTGCGACAGTCATGTTTTTAGAACTGCCGAAACGATATGGCATACCAGCTCTGTTTCTGGCGGTGCTGATGGCATATTCCCGTCTTTATGTGGGGGTTCACTATCCGACGGACGTACTGGCGGCATTTTTCATAGGGGTACTGGTCGCTGTAGCGGTATGTTATATGATGTCACGTTGGAAGCCATTGGAAGATTAGTTGGCTGCCGGAGCAGAGGAAAGCTGAACTAGAAAACAATTATGCCCATGGCTGCTTTCTGCCCATATTTTTCCACGATGTTCTTTAACAATACGTTCAGCAATCGGTAATCCCAGCCCGTAGCTATGGTTCATGCTGCGGGCTTTGTCGATCCGGTAGAATCGTTTGAAAATATTTTTTAAATCATTATGGGAGATAGTTTCTCCCACACTTTCCACCGAAAAAATGCAATGGCTGCCTTGGCGCATGAGCCGAATAGAAACAGTTGAGTGGGGAAAGGAATACTTTAAGGCATTATCCAGTAAAATATCAGCAACCTGACGGAGCTGGGATATATTTCCTTTTACAAAGAGGTGTTTTTCTAACTGGCATTGGAGTTCCAATCCTTTTTCAAAATATAGTGGCTCAAATGGTAATATGGCATCGGAGACTAGCTGGCTAAAATGGATATTTGTAAAGCTGTTTTGCACACTGTCATTATCCAGGCGTGCCAGATCTAACAGTCGCTCTACTAAGCCGCGCATTTGCTGTGTCATAACCAGGATATTAGAAGAAAATTGTTCCTTTGTAGCCTGGTCATAGTTTTCTTCCTGCAGCATTTCCGCATTGGTCATAATAACAGTTAGCGGTGTTTTCAGTTCGTGGGATGCGTCGGCTATGAACTGTTTTTGTTGTTTCCAGGCGTTTTCAACTGGAAGAACTGCCCAATAGGCTCCAAAAAGGCTGGTTAAAAACAAGGCAGCAAAGCTGATACCACCAATAAAAAGACAGGATTTGAGCAGACTTTGGAGCAGTGCCTGTTCGCTGGAAATATCTGCAAATATAATAAGTCGTGTGTTAGGAGAACTACGGTAAAATCGAAGCTGGTATTGAGGGAGAGTACCGCTTTCTCCAGGCAGCAGGGATACGGCTTCCAACAGTTCGGATAAAAACTCGGAGGAAAGATCTTCATAATTTCCACGGCTTTCTATCGTGGTAATCTGTCCTTGTGGGGGTTGGTGTACAATAAAATAAGGAAGTCCCGGTTCCCTGGCAGGTAAGTTTGGCGGGACGTCAGGCAAAGTGTTTGGCGGGGCAGGCTGGAAGCGGGAAGAAAGGATGGTACGCATTCTTTGTATACTTTCCTGTTCCATATTTAATCGGGTGAAATGCAGCACCATACTGAAAATAACACTTAACAAAACAAGTGCAATCAACATATTGATAAAAGTAAATTTTATCCTGAGCCGTCTAATCATAGTTCCTTCTCCTATACTCTTAGGTGATGCCTTTGTTAATAATCCGTTTTTTCTAAGTGGTAGCCCAGGCGCCTGATTGCTTCAATATGGATGTTTGAGCCAATACTGGATAGCTTTTTTCGCAGGAAACCGACATATACCTCTACATGGTTTTCTACGGCATTGGAGTCATATCCCCATACGCGTGTAAGAAGCGTTTCTTTTGAAATGTTGTGTTCCCCTGCCTGAAAAAGTATTCGCATAACATCGAATTCTCTGGAAGAGAGACGAACCTCTCTTTCGTTGCAGACGAGCTTGCCGGATTCTAAATCCAGTGCGGTATTGCCAAAAGTAAGTTCGTTTACCTCGGTTCCCTGGCGACGGAGTAAAGCATTGATACAGGCGAGTAATTCTCTGGAATCAAAGGGTTTTGTCAGGTAATAGTCGGCACCTGCGTCCAGTCCTTCAATACGATCCTCTAAAGCGGATTTAGCAGTCAGCATTAGGATTGGGGTGTTGCAATGCTTTTTACGGATTCTTTGGGCGACTTGGTAGCCATTTAACCCAGGCAGCATTACATCTAAAATCAGTAAATCATAAATGCCGAGTAAAGCATATTCTTCACCGGTTTTCCCGTCATAGACTGCTTCTGTCTGGAATCCCCTAGAAGTTAGGAGCGTCTGAATAGAATTGGCTAAAAGAATTTCATCTTCAATTACTAATATTTTCATAGGGCAATTCAACCTCCATAAATTCTATCCCATTACTTTATCATAATAATTCCTTGGCAGCAAGAGAAGGAACGTTTGTTTTGTAGGGCTAGTATAACATAGTTTACTGAAATCATGCTGAAAATAATTCAAGAACGCCTCCAGCGTTCTTGTGGCGGCATGCAAGCCCATCTGAAGATGGGCTCGGCAGCATTTGCTGACAGTATTCCGCTCCGTATGCCTGCCATCCGCCGGAGGCATATCCTATCTGATATAAAAATTTGGTCTGTTTTTTCAGGTTCAATTCAGCATTGAGAAGTATAATAGTCTTGTAGCCGGCAAAATGGAAGGGAGCAGAGGAAAATGACAGACAGGACAGAGGAAAAGAAGTTTCGCCATGAATGGAAGCATGAGATTAACCAGTCGGATAGAATAGCGATTCGTCAGCGTCTTAGGGCGATTATGAAGGCAGATACCCATGCCGTAAATGGGGTATATACAATTCGGAGCTTATACTTTGACACGCTATCAGACAAAGCGCTTCGAGAAAAAATAGACGGTGTAAGCCGCCGTGAAAAGTTTCGTCTTCGCTATTATAATGAAGATAGTTCCTTTATCCTATTGGAAAAGAAGAGCAAACAAAACGGGCTAGGAAGAAAGCAGAGTGTTTGCCTAAAAACAGAGGAAGTAGAGGCGCTTTTAGAAGGAAGGCTGGATTGGATGCTGCAATCTGGACAACCTTTGGTACAAGAGCTATATGTGAAGATGAAATCCCAAGGTCTTGTCCCCAAAACAATTGTAGCATATACGAGGGAGCCGTTTGTATATTTCCCTGGAAATGTGCGCGTAACATTGGATTATGATATACGGACGGGACTGGGTAGCCTTGATTTTTTAAATCCGGATGCTTTTCTGATTCCAGCCAGTGATAAGACGATTGTTTTAGAAGTAAAATGGGATGCTTTTTTACCGGCAATAATCCGAACTGCGGTAAACCTGGAGGGAAGAGAAACGACATCCTTTTCTAAATATGCAGTCTGTCGAAGATATGGATAAGTAGGAAAAAGCGGATAAGTGTCCGGTTGAACAGATAATACCAAAAAACATAAATAAAATAAGGAGATAACATCATGACATTTAACGATATTTTTAAATCAAGCTTTTTAGAGAACATCACAAGTGTTAGTATTTTGGATATGTTATTGGCATTGTTATTGGCATTTGCTATTGGGCTATTTATATTTCTTATTTATAAGAAAACGTTTTCCGGAGTAATGTATTCCTCCAGCTTTGGTGTAACATTGCTTGCTCTGACGATGATTACGACCGTAGTCATCCTGGCAGTAACCAGCAATGTTGTACTTTCCTTAGGTATGGTAGGTGCGCTTTCGATTGTACGTTTCCGGACAGCAATCAAGGAACCGTTGGATATTGCGTTCCTGTTTTGGTCGATAGCGGTAGGCATTGTTTTAGCTGCAGGGATGCTTCCGCTGGCGCTGATTGGCAGTGTAATGATTGGTCTTATTCTTTTGTTTTTTGTCAACCGGAAGACTCACAGCAATCCTTATATTATTGTGCTTCAATGTGAAGACCATACAAGTGAGATACAGGCGAAAGGTTTTTTGGAAGCAAGAACAGAACGTTGTGTTGTAAAGAGCAAAACAGCGCAAAAGGGAGAGATAGAATTAAATTTGGAGATACGTTTAAAAGAAGACAATACGGATTTTGTCAATGAACTTTCGGAAATAGAAGGAATCCGTAGTGCTGTCTTGGTAAGTTATAATGGTGATTATATGGGATAGGAGGCAGAAATATATGTCTACACATAGATACATAGATAGGATTTGTGCTATTATTATAGTAGTCTCCATTCTAATAGTTTGTTTTCTTATTAAGGCAGGAGCGGCGGGATTGGCAGAAGCTTCCCGGATAATAGGCTATGAAAACCGCCTTTTTGATACGTCTTATGTCCATACTTTAGAGATTGTGATGGAGGATTGGGAGGATTTTCTGGAGAGCTGTGAGAATGAGGAATATGTCTCCTGTGCAGTGGTAATTGACGGAGAAGCCTATCGAAATATTGGTATCCGTGCAAAGGGAAATACTTCATTAAGGACTGTTTCCGAACTGGGAAGCAAACGATACAGCTTTAAGCTGGAATTTGATCAATATGACAGCGGAAAAAGTTACCATGGGCTGGATAAAATTAGCTTAAATAATATTATTCAGGATAATACTTATATGAAAGATTATCTAACCTATCGGATGATGGGTAATTTTGAAGTAGATGCACCCTTGTGCAGTTACGTTTTTATTAGTGTAAATGGAGAGGACTGGGGACTTTACTTGGCTGTGGAAGGGGTGGAGGAAGCTTTTCTACAGCGAAATTATGGAAGAGAGTATGGGGAATTGTATAAGCCGGACAGTATGAGCCTTGGCGGAGGACGGGGAAACGGCCAGAGATTTGGTTCGGGGGGGATGGGAAGTTCAGACGTAAAGCTTCAATATATAGATGATGATCCGGAGAGCTATCCCAACATTTTTGACAATGCAAAAACAGATACAACAAAAGCTGATCAAATGCGGCTGATTGAGGCATTGAAATTGCTTAGCAGCAATATGAATCCAGAAAAAGCAGTAGACATAGAAGAAGTTATCCGTTATTTTGTTGTCCATAATTTTGTTTGTAATGGAGATAGCTATACAGGAACGATCGTTCATAATTATTATCTGTATGAAGAGGAAGGAAAGCTTTCTATGATACCATGGGACTATAATCTGGCGTTTGGTACTTTTCAGGCATCGGATGCTACTCAAACGATAAATGCTCCGATTGATTCTCCGGTTTCTGCAGGAGATAACAGCGATCGTCCTATGCTACATTGGATTTTTGAAAAGGAGGTCTATACAGAACAATATCATCAGTACTTTGCAGACTTTATAGAGAATACAGATTTTACAGGGATGATAGACGAAACGGTAGCCTTGATTGCTTCTTATGTAGAAAAAGATCCCAGCAAATTTTGTACCTATGAAGAATTTGAACGGGGAACGGCAGCAATTCGAGAGTTTTGCCTGCTTCGTGCAGAAAGTGTCCGAGGGCAATTAGAGGGGAGTATTCCATCTACGGCAGAAGGACAGTCGGTGTCCGGGGATTCTTTTGTAGATGCTTCTAAGCTTGAATTGTCAGATATGGGAATGATGGAAAACGAGATGGGAGGGATGCCAAAAGAAATGGTTTCAGCGGGCAATTTTTCGGAGGAACAGGGTTTTCCAAAGGGAGAACAGACACCTGATGATATAGCGGATATTCCAGAAGATAACACATTTTTAGAAGAAAGTAATCCATTTGGGGATAGAAAGCCTGCAGGAGAGTTTTTCGGAGGATTTCCCAGAAGCGGTAATGAAGCAGGAAAAAACATACCGCAAGCAACAGGGAGCAGCGCCAAAAGCGCTTCCTCCCTACTGTTACTGGTTGTTTCTGTTGCGGTTTTCATCGCAGGGCTTGGGATAGCAGCTCGCTATAAAAGATAAAAACCTAGCTTTCCCGTACCTGTTCCGTCAGCCAGCTTAAAATTCCATGCTCATTGTGCAGGGTAAGAACCCAGGAAGCATGGTTGGCGCCGAATTTAGCGGCAAGTGGCATATCCGGATCCGTAGCCAGACCATATGCCTCTAATTCCTCCGGGGAATATAATGTTAAACGGGCGTTGCGGTTGCCGGCATCCTTGAGTGCCATAATGCCGTCTACAATATATTTGTGACGATATAAAGTATGGTCGATGTAAGCAGTAGAAATCCAAAGCTTGGTATGGGTCAATCCGCAAAGGATGCGGTAAGTATCAGGAGTCATAGTAGGGCAGATCGGCGCGCCGGCAGCAAATAAATCGGAGCCGACAGACAAGGCGCGTAATGTTCCGCCGCCGCCCATTGACATACCGATTACATATACCCGCTTTGGATTTACCTTGCCCTCTGCAATCATATGTCGGATCAGATCGCATACTCGTCCAAGCAGCGCGCGACTCCAGCCCTCCATTCCAGGAGTATCACTGGTGGCAAAGCGCATCTGGCTCATATTTGGCATTGGCTGACCGGAATTTAACATGCCTCTTGGCGCCTGCGGAGCCATAACATACATTTCAGGATAGCATTTTGCCAGATGGATAGCACCTAATGTACCAGTTAATTGGGTTAGATTGTCCGTACCACATTCGCCGCCGCCATGTAAGAATAAAATAAGGGGACGGGCTTGTGTGGCTGCCGGAGAGTACAGGCGATAGAGGACATCATTTTCCTGTTTTTGTTCAAATAGTTCTTCGTCCTGAATCTGCAGTACGGCATCTGCTTTTTGATAGGAGATGTCAGCGGCAGCTCCTGTCCCGACAAGATGAAATTCGTTGGCTGGGCAGAAGGGTTCTGTTTGAATATACAAGGTATCCTCCTGGCATTGTGTGGAGAGAATCGGGATGTTTACGGTCTTTTTCTCTCCAAAGCCCATTTCTACAGTGAGAGATATGTCTTCCGGGCGGATAGAAGCATGCCCTTTTAGAAGGAAGGTATCGGTGGTTAATCCAAAATCACCTACCCAGGCGTTTACTTGAATCATAATAAAACTCCTTTCTATTAAAGATCAGTCGATAAGGATAGCTACTTTTTTAGAGTAACAGAGAGATAGGATAGTTCCAATGTCATTTTGCTCGAAAATAGACAGAATATTTGTGCAGTTTTGGTCAACATTTTCTTAGAGGAAGACAATAATGGAGTGAAAACAGGAGAAACAGGGCATAGAAATATGTTGGAATTGAATAAATAATATAAAATAATCAGACAATTAAAACAATACAAAACCAGAAGATATTTTATTTAAAAAAGTTTCAAAAAAAGGTTGACAAAACAAAAATCCTGTGATATGATTAAGACACAAAAACAAAGAGAAAGAAATTAGCAGAAACAAAAAGCGAAGAAAAGCGAAGAAAAGCGTAAGAACAGGGGTGATTCCAATGTACGATAGTTCAGAAGGAGAATTCCTTACTTCTTAAAAAGGTTTTGGATTCCAACAACGAAGTTCCGGCAGAACCAGAGCGGAACAGTTACAAAGAAAAATAAAAGTAATATAGAAGAAAAAACCTGATTACAATTAAATAATGTGTAATACCAAGTAGTAAAGAGCGATAAATTTACATAGATGTAGGTAAAGAAATATCGCAGAAAGGAAGGTACGGTCCAAAGGGAACAGAAGTATAGGATATCCATAATAGAGGTATCCAATAGGAAAATATGTCAGAAAGAGAGGTACAGTCCACCAAAAACATAAGGGATTGAATTAAAATTATATGGAAGAGATTATAGTTTAGAGCGGGTATCAGAAAAAAGGATTCTGGTACCCGCTTTTTTGGTGCGCCCAGTATGGGCGCAATCTAATCGGTGAAAGTCCGTAACACG
>CAJUFW010000112.1:2389-11276 GCA_910585655.1 uncultured Lachnospiraceae bacterium | reverse complement strand
CTGGAGTTCAGACGTGTGCTCTTCCGATCTCATCCTCAAACGCCTGTATTTCCTCCCCACCTGTGCAGGCAACAAAGTGAGCCAGTGACATCAGGAGCCAGAATCTCCGAATTCCCTGAGAAGTACGAATCTGGTACTGATCAAAAGCCAGTTTTTCCTTTGCCTGTCGGAAAAATACTTCAATCGACCACCGTTCTGTATAGCGAATCAAGATTTCCTGCGTACTCAACGAAACATTCGTACTAAGAAAAGCACGCAAAGCTTTGGAAACTTGAAAAGCATCCTTTGGATAGGTGATCAAAACGACCGCGTTTTCGATTCCGTTTAGCCGTCCCGCATAACGATACACATAGTACGTTCTGCTGTGAACGGTGACAAGGCTGACAGCTGCATCTGTTTTTCGCAGATAAAGGGCAAATTCGCTGATTTTTTGCGGAATCTCACAGGGATAAAGAACACGATTCGTTTTTAACGCCCCAATGGTATAGAATCCTTTTTTCAGAAAGGCGTCCATCGTTTTTCCACGAGTATACCAGCTGTCACAGAGAAAGTAGGAAATGACAGGTGCAACGGCCAGTTCCCTGGCAATCTTTTGGACGATAGCAATCTTTGACTGGGATTTGTCGTACAAAACAATGTCATAATTCAGGGTTTTCCCATTGCAGGAAAGTAAAATCGCAACTGCCTGATGACCATAATCCTGTTTCCCTTTGAGATGGGACATATGAAAATACGCATCTTTTATGGGTGTACCACCCTTGAGGCTGGCTTCGTTTTAGAAGCAATCGTATCATCTACGATACAGTAAATGGGTTTTCCAGAACAGGAGGCTTCTTGATAAAGGAGCGAAAGAACCGCTGATTTCAGGATGGTTCGGAGTTCTGGGGCGTCCCATTTTCCGTCATTGAGAAAAAGTGCCAGGGTAGTGCGATAGCAAGCACTGTAGCGTTCAAAATCCACTGTTTTACCATGATAACCAAGTGAAAATACAGCAATCAAAATGAACATAAGATGCTTGATCACCCGTTGTGGAAAAATCCGACATAAATTTAATTGTTTTAGGTAGTTGTAAATTGTGGCTGAGTGGTGTATACTATTTTCCATAAGACATCATCCTTTCGAGGTTATTGTTTCCTTGGGAAGAACAGTATACACCTAAAAAGACTTGATGTCTTTCGTTTTTTGCTGTTTTAAGCAATTTTGGTAAAATTTCAAATTTGCTCATTTATAGTTTTTTAACTATGACTTCCCATAATCTCCTCCATCCCCTTCCGATAATGCTCCCTCACTTCCTCCCGATAAGCCTGTTGTTCCGCCGTCATACCTTCCTCCGAAGTTTCATAATCCTCACACCCCATTTTCTAACCCGGTTTGATACAGATAATCCAGCTCCCAGCTACGCAGCAATTCTTCATAAAGCTCCTCCGCGCTACGACAAATCGCACTGGTTTCAAAGGTTTCCTCTCCTATCCAGATCAACACCAGATACCCATAACGTTCTGTCTTCGTCACACACAGGTTTTCCCTGTTCTTTAGGTAATCTGCAAACAATACCTCCACGATCTGCCTGCATCTGGCATCTTCTTCTGCTGTCAGCTTTACGATTCTTTCCTTCATATCAGCATACCTCCCTTTTTAGTTTCTTTGCTTTCTGCTTTGGTGTTTTCTCTGATTGTTCTAACGTTTCCTGCGCCAGCTTCATGCCTTTTGCCATCAACATAATAATCTCCTTATTTCGTTCTGTCAGCTTTGCAAAAGTATCCTGCATGGTAGCATTCTTATCCTCCATAGATAAATTCTCCCTTCTTTTTATCATTTATTGATATTTCTATTTTATATTATATCACTTATTGATATATGTCAACTGAGAAGTGATATTTTTCTTGACGAATTTATCATCTGTTGATATGATAAAGCAGGAGGTACCCTTATGAACACTCGTATTCGTAAACTAAGAAAAGAACTGGGATTAAGCCAGCGAGAGTTGGCTGAGAAAATTGGTCTGAAACAAAACGCCATCAGCTACATGGAAAAAAACGGCGCTACTGTGACCGATCAGAACATCAAAGCGATTTGCTCACAATGCAAGGTCAATGAAACCTGGCTCCGCACAGGTTCTGGCAGTATGTTTTTAGAGGAGGACAGAAAATTTGAAGAATTTTTCACCATCTTTCAGGCTCTTTCTCCCGTATTACAGGATTATTTAATTCAAACAGCCAAAGAACTGTTGCACGCTCAGTCAATATTGCTGCCAGATAAGAATGACCAGAATCAACCTGACTGATCGCTGCTGCTCCCTTCCAGGCGACAAGGATTTATGCTCTCGCTTGTCTGCCTGAAAGGGAGTATATCATCTGTTATGATAGCTTTTACCCGGATACGGTCAGATGCTTCTCTGTCTCCCTCGTCCCGTATTGTTCCAGATATTTCTCCCGGTGCGGCAGGATGATACGAAGATTTCCATGAAGATTGACCCATTCCAACACAAACCAAAATCCAAGCCCTCTGTTATCCGGCGTCCAAAGACCTTTTTCGTTAAAGGCGCCGCCGCGCATCATATAATCAATAAGGGCAGGATTAGAGAGCTTTTCCGTCAGTTCCCACCGATTCGGTGATTTTTCCCTGTGACATCCAAAGCCACAATATACACATCCTGTCCTGCTGCAGCCTGTGGTACGAAAAACCGGCTTTCCTAAATCAAACAGTTCCAACTCCATCGACGGTTTTTGCGTCCGTCCTTTTCCCTCATCTGCCACTATCGCCCCATACACCTCTGCAATCGGGATATGATTCTGATAGAGATACTCCAGGACATCCTGCTCCGTCCAAAAAGACATGGGATTGCTCATGGGTTGTTTCATGTTAAATCCATTGCAGCCGTTTCTCAGCCAGTTCCAGGTCCGAAGCCTGCTTTCGCTTGCCATTTGTGCGGTCATAGGCATTTTTCCGGTCTTTTTCGTGTAACGGTGCAGAGGCGCTTTTTTCATTATCAAACAACAATGTGCAGACACTTCAAAAGGCGCTTCTAACAGGAATTGATACCGTTCTTTATTGTACCTCCTGGAATACTCCGATGTCGGTACGCCATTCTCCTTATGGGGATAGGTTCCCTTCAGAATCAAATAGCGGACAGGCGCTTTCAGCTCTGTACGCGGGATCTCTCCCTGTCTCAGGCTTTGATAGACTTCATTTTCTTTGTTCTCCCGGCGGTCTATGCCTAGTAAATCTGCCATACAGCTATGGTTTGGTATCACACTGCCACCTTCCGCGCCTTTTTTCCACTGTTCTAATTTCTCCAGATATCTTCTTGCACCATACACGCATTCTGCTACTTCCTTTCCGATGAGCGGATACCCGTACTGAGTAATCACCTGCCGAAAATTCCTGTCTGGCCGAAGGAGCGTTACCGATTGCTGCCGCTGGACAAAGGCTCGAACCTCTGGATATTCCAAACCAGTATCGACATAGACCGCCTCGATTTTCGGATAATGCTTCCTTGCAATATCCAATAAAACCGTACTGTCTTTTCCTCCGCTAAAGCTGATGTAAACGCCATCCTCCCCGTAATAATCCACCCATTCCCGAATTCGGTATTCCGTCATACGGATTTTCGCGGAAAGAGGAAGGGACTGCATCTGATACAGTTCACTCATATTATGTTTCTTCATTCATCAAATCCTTTCTGTGATGGTAGGCTCCTTCCTCCGGTACGCAGAGAAAACAGGGAAGTCGTTCGATTTCTTCCGGTTCCATTTCTCCCTGTATATACACAAAAAGAACCTCGGAAAAAGCAGCCTCTCCCTCAAAAACCAAAATCTCGGTTTTACTCTCTTCCTTTCCTGTCTCTGCTATCACACGAATCGGAGCCTCCGGAAAATAGCCTGGAGGTTCTGTTTCCTGGTAACAGGAGATTCCTGCCCGTAGCGTTATCTCTAACGACGGGATTTCCACCCACCATCCGCCAAGTACCAGGATCTTTCCGTTTTCTGTTTCTGCCACATCCTCTGCCAGTTCTTCTAACGCCATGTTCTGAAGTATCTCTTCTGCCTCTTGCAAAAGACAACGGATGGAAATTGTCATTATCGTCTTTTCTCCTTTTCTCCCGTCTTTCTTCCCTCATATCTGTTTTCTGGCTCTGCCGCCCGGCTGCTCTTTTCTTCTTCTGGTTGTTCTTCCGATTGCTCTTTCGGTTGTTCTTCTGGCTGTTCTTTTGCTTCTTCTGATATCAGAGCGGGAAGTTCCTCTACGGTTCGATGCTCCAGATCCAGCTGTCGGTTCAGTTCCTGAAGCCTCGCTGTTTTTTCCTCTAATTCTTTTTCCTGGACAAACGGCTTTTGATATTCCTGTTTTGATTGTTCCAGATCCCGCTGATACTGTTCCAGGAGCAGCTCGACCTGTTTTTCCTCTTTTCCCATTCCTCCCAACACATTTTCCAGTTTGACGATGCTTCCTACGATACTGGTAGAAAGCTCCGTCTTATGATCGACCTGTCCTCGTAGAAGGAGATACGACACGCCCATAGCATGTTTCTCTACAAACAGTTCAAAGCCTTTCAATCTTCCGATCCGGGTAGATTCCCCCACATTACACCGGCTGGCTGCCTCTAACAAAGCGGTGCCTCCTTCGGTTCGTTCCCGAAAGATCTGCTTTCCTATGAGGATAGAAAACTCCGGCTCTGCTAACAGGGCTTTTTCTGCTGCCTTCCGATCCTCCTGAACCCGGAAAAATTTTTCCTGACCTGCTGCTATTAGCTTTGGATATTGGATTAGAATCTTATCCTCCAAACTATAGTGCTGTTTCTCATAGGTAGCTTTTAAAAGCTTAAGCCGCTGCACTTCATTTTCCAGCTGCATTTTTTCTTTTATCAGGGGATTCCCGGTGGCGACTGCTTTAATTTCTGCATAGGATAAGGTTGCTTCGTCGATATCCTCACAGGTACGGGAGATGGCCTTACTTGTCATGATCTGACTGATAAAGCGCTGCTTGTTTTCGATCAGTGCCCAGGTATACGCATCAAAGGTTCCTTTTGTCACATAGCGGTAGACTGCGATTTCCTCGTTTTCATTTCCCTGCCGTATCCCCCTCCCGTCCCGTTGCTCGATGCAGGAGGGTTTCCAGGGGCAATCAATATGGTGCATAGCGACCAGATGGGTTTGCACATTTACTCCTGTCCCGCATTTATCTGTAGAACCAATCAAAATCTTCTTTTTTCCGCTGCGCATTTCCTGAAACAGCGTATTTCTTTGGGCATCGCTCGCAGCGTCATGAATAAACGCGATCTCTTCTGCTGGAATACCCACTTTTATTAGTCCGGCTTTCAGATAATTGTAGACGTCAAATTCCCGTTCTCCCTGCCGAAAACGTTCCTCCCAGTCTTCACTCCAGGAGGCTTTTGGTATCCCAATGTCGGAAAAAACCAGCTGACAGCCGATTCTTCCGCCCTGATTTCCGGCAAAATATTCGGCTGCCACCCGCTCGATCACCTGGTTCAGCTTCCCCTCCGGGTGGTTGGGCGCGTCCCGTTCTAATAATCTGGCATCCGTCCCTAACAGTCTCGCTTCATGCGTGATTTTTAAAAAATTGTCTTCTTCCGGGGCAACTTTTCCGTCCCGAATCCGTTCTGCCCGAACGACAAATTCCTCCATGGCCTGCTTAACATACCAGTCTGGTTCACTTTGCACGATGATTGGCTTGCCACCCCGAAGCCTTGGGACCGGCAGGCGGATCTGGTCTGCCGTAACCACATCCGCCACTTCCCGAAATGTCGTCATCAGCTCTGGCAGGTTTGTGAATTTATTGAACCGACTTTTGAAACGAAACCCTGTCCCTTCTACCGTCAGCTCCAATGTGGTTGTAACTTCACCGAAATTCGCTGCCCAGGAATCAAAATGGTGAATTCCCATCCGTTCCAGTGCTGCTTTCTGCAGGTAAAGCTGCATAACGTACAATTCACACATCGTATTACTGACCGGGGTACCTGTGGCGAACACAATGCTGCGGTTTCCTTTTGTCTCGGTGATGTACTGGCATTTTAACTGCATATCCATCGCCTTTTGGGAACCGGAGCTGGAGATACCGGAGACATTGTTCATTTTAGAAAAGATCGCCATATTTTTAAAACTGTGTGCTTCGTCTACCATAATCGAATCAATCCCCAGTTCCTCAAACGTAATCAGGTCATCTTTACGGCTTTCATCTGACAACGCTTTGAGCTGCTCCTCCAAACGCTTCTTTTGTGCCTCCATTTGCTTTACAGTCCATTTTGCCCCATTCTGACGCTTATTTTCTTCGATGGCAAATGCCAGCTCTGCGATCTGTTCTTCTAACATCCGCTCCTTGCGTTCCTTGGAAATCGGGATCTTTTCAAACTGAGAATGAGACATGATAATGCAGTCATAATCTCCGGTGGCAATCCGGGAAACAAACTGCTTCCGTCTGCTTTTTTCAAAGTCCCGTTCGGTTGTTACTAACACATTGGCGGAAGGATAAAGCCGTAAGAATTCTCCCGCTGTCTGAGCAATCAACGGCTTTGGCACGACGATCACCGTTTTATCCGCCAGTCCCAGACGCTTTTGCTCCATACAGGCCGCCATCATCGTAAACGTTTTGCCCGACCCCACACAGTGCGCTAATAACGTATTCCCTCCGAGCAGGATGCGGGCAACGGCATTTCTCTGATGCTTCCGCAGCTTGATTTCCGGGCTCATACCGGGAAAAGTCAGATAGGAGCCATCGTATTCCCGCAGACGGACGTTGTTGAAGGTTTCATTGTAATACTGCACATATTTCTGCCGTCTGTCTACATCCCGGAAAATCCATTCCCGAAAGGCTTCTTTCATCTGATCTTGCTTCTCTCTGGCTAACATCGTCTCGGCTTTATTGAGTACATAGCTGACTTTCCCGTCCTCCTCCACCCGATCCCGCACTGTTACAGTACGGAGATTCAGACTCTCCTCTAAAATCGTATACGCGTCCATCCGCTTGGTTCCATAGGTTTCTGTGGCTGCCACTGAGTGTTTGTCTAACGACTTGTTCTCAATAAACCAGTTCATGTTGTATTGGTTTAAATGAATCTGAATGCCATACTGATAATAACGGCTCCGGATCGCTCTGGCACTCCGTGGAGTCTGTAACAGTTCATAGAGAAAGGCTTCGTAATCCTCCGGTTCAATCCAGGTCGTCCCAATCCGTACCTCAATCTCCGATGCGTCCAAATCTTTGGGCTGCACGTTTGTCAATGCTTCCACATTGGCCGCAAAGCGTTCTCCCTGCTCGTTTTGATAAGCCTTTGCCAGTCTCAGTTTTCCCCGGACGTTACCAGACAGATATTCATCTGCGGTTTTCCAGCCCTCCTCCGGGCGATCCGGATCATACTCTGCCGGATCGAGAAAAATCAGACCGGTCAACTCGGCAAGCAAAGCCTCCCGTCTTTCTGCTCCTTTTGTTTCCCTCGATGTTATCTCTTCTGACGGAATTTCCAAAGAACGATCTGGCTGATTGCCTTGAAAGGAACGTTCTGCTTCCAGGTGAATGGCAGGTTCGTAAAGCTCCAGCATAAACGGGATGTTTACCCTGCCATATTCACTGATGGAAAGCTGCAATGCTTCTGCTGCCGTCTCTACTCTGGTCGGTGTAACATTCGGGCGGATAGTCTGTTTATAAAACATATCTGCCTTTTCGACCCTGCCGTCTTCTCCTACGATTTCTAAAGAACACAAAAGCGGGTAATCCGCATCATCCCGGAATGCCCGCCTGCTTCTTGCTCCGTTGATCGATCCATGTGCTTTGACATACGCATCGTATTTCTGATTTAATTGCTTCTGCCAGGCTGCCAGCTCTCTTTCTTCACAGCCTTCTGTCTGGATCTGGATTAACTTTCTTGTGACTGTACGGATTTCATCTAAGAGCCGGATTTTTTCTTCCATGGCAGAGGGCAGCTCTTTCCGGTACATTTTGGCATTTTCCCGGTAGTACAGCTTCCCCTCTGCAAAGGTATACGTATAGTTTCGTACCTCCGGATCGGCGTCAATCACATCCGAGGTCTCTTCCTCTGCCAGCAGTTCTTCTGCTTCCAGGATTGTCCCCTGCAGGTTTCGGATAGCTTCCTGTAACGCCTGTGCCAGGTCAAACTCCGGATCGTGATTGACGCAGCTCGTATACTTACTGTCGCTGCCAAACATCCGGGTATCATATTCCATGGTTCCTAACATCATCTCCGGATGCTCTGCAAAATAGGAATTGACTGCTATCCCCTCTTTGGTCTGCCCCAGATGCACCCAGTCCGGTTCGGTGACGATCTTCTTGTCCCGTTTTTGTAAAAACAGCAGGTCGCTGGTGACGTCCGTACCGGCACTTTCCCGAAACGCCATGTTCGGGAGGCGGATCGCTCCGATCAGTTCCGCCCGCTCCGCCAGATACCGCCGTACCGACGGATTCGCCTTATCCAATGTCCCCTTGCTTGTCACAAACGCTACGATCCCGCCTGGTCTGACCTTATCCAGCGCTTTTGCCAAAAAATAGTCGTGGATATGGAAATTCTGCCTGGCATACTTCGGATCAAACAGCTTAAAGTCCCCAAACGGCACGTTGCCTACTGCTACATCAAAAAAGTTATCCGGATAAGCAGTATGTTCAAAGCCTTCGATCCGAATTTCTGCCTCCGGGTAAAGAAGGGTTGCTATTCTGCCGGAAAGTTCATCCTTTTCAATCCCATAAAGCCGACTCCCGGTCAGGCTCTCCGGCAACGCCCCGAAAAAATGCCCGGTTCCCATAGAGGGCTCCAGGATGCTGCCGCCCTGAAACCCGAACTGCTCTAACGCCATATAAACCGCGCTGCTGATCACCGGATCGGTATAGAAGGCGGTATTGACGCTTTCTCTGGCAGCGG
>CAJUFW010000112.1:0-2379 GCA_910585655.1 uncultured Lachnospiraceae bacterium | reverse complement strand
GGCAGCGGCATACTCTTCTTCCGTCAACAGTTCCTGCAATTCCTGATATTCTTTCCCCCAACTTTCGTTCCGGGCGTCAAAAACCTGTGGAATACCACCCCAGCCGACATACCGCGCCAGAATCTTCTGTTCCTCGTTCGTCGCACCCCGTTCCTCTCCTTCGATCTGTTTCAGCAGACGGATGGCTTCCAGGTTCCATTGATATCGAGTCTTTGGGCCGCCTTGCGGGAGGGGTTCTTCCAAATGAAAATTCTCTGCCAATGCAATCTCTTCCTCTGGAAGGTATCTTTCCGGGTTCTGCTCTGGCGTAGGATACTCCGGTATGATACTTTCCTGTGGAATATTTTCTTGCGGAATCAGGTTCGGTAACGGGCTTTCTTGTGAAATGGGTTTTGATAAAAGAGGCTCTTCTACTTGTTCTTTTTCTGTTCTTTTCTCTTCTGGGACATTGGGAGATACTCTTGTTTCCCTGTGAATATAATGTTTTTTATACAGGTCAAGGCTGGCTGCTGTATCTTTTTGGAGCTGCACCATATCCTGCCATCCGATCCGATTATCCCGTTGAAACTCATCCAGTATCAGGCAATGTTCCCAGATATAGTCGTACACCTGCCTGCCACGCCATAAAACCGTTTCATTCCAGGCAATCACGGCATCATACGCCTGCTCCCAGACTACTTCAATTTCTTCTTTTCCGGTTGCCTTTAGTATCCTTTTTAACCGTTCTACCTGCTCTTTCTGATAGTTCACTACCTGTTCCAGGGAAACTGTCCTGGCTGGCGTTTCCTCTGCCTGAAACGGTTCGTCCTGGATCAGACTTCTGAAATAAGAGGTGGCATCCTGCCAGTCCAGTTCTATTTTTCCTTTCTTTCCGTCCTGGTTATAAAACTCTACGGAAATCCCTTTCCTGTCACATTCGATCGCACAGGGTCCGTAAGAATTTTCCAGACGACTCTGGGAAAAAGAAAGAAACCGATCTGGATGACAGGCTTCTTCGACCAGATGAATCTGATAGCTTTCCGGGCAGGCTCCTGACAGCACCTCTTTCCAGTTTATATCAGTCATTTTTTCCCTTACCATCTCCCGGAAAAAGCGGTCTAACGGCTCCTGCCAGAGGGACGGAGCTATCTGCTCCGGATTCAGAAGAACCGGAGGAGTATAATACTCTCCAGCCTGTATCAGGGTATGAATTTCCTGTTCTACCCTCTCCCAACCCAGCAGTCCTTCCCGTTCCTCCCCCTGTTCCTGCCATCGAAACCGTATCCCGTTTGTGCCAATCGTATCATAGCCACGTAACCCATCTCCTTCTACTGACCAGCCTGCACCACCCTGTCCATATTCCTTTTTTATCCTTCTGGCACGTTCCTCTGCATCCGGCACGCTAACAAACAGGTTATAAATCCGCTGCTTTCCTTTGGTAAAACCGCTTCCTGCCAGTAATACCTGACGGACATATTCGGGAGGAACCGGAGAAGTGTTTTTTGATAAGCGGACTTCTGACAGCGTTTTTTCCGGAGGATTCGTTTCTCCGCCTGGCAGCAATAAAAAGGACAGCTGCCCGTCTTTTTCTTTTTTTGTCCCTAACGGAAGGTCTGCACGATTTCTGTCATCACGATTTCCTCTGCCTGCCTCCTCGCCTGCTCCCGTAGCTGCCACGCTTCCATCGTTGCGCCGGACTCTTTCGGCGGATGGCGTTTCCGATAATCCTCTTCCAACACGTCCATCATCCGGTTCGCTTCCTCTTCCACCTCCTGCATGGTCTCCGCCAGCTTCCCGAACCGGACGAGTGCCTGATATCTCTCCCGGTGATTCTCTCTGAGATACTCCGCTGCCCGTACTGCGAACCTGCCGAGATTCCTCAGGGATACTCCTTCCTCCAGTACTATCAGGTCGGGATACCACATCCCGTCCTCTGCTTTGTGATAAGTCAGCTCCTCTGTCATGGATTCTTCCCCTTTCTACCTGAGCCAGTTCCTTTGCCACGCTTCTTAACACCATACAGGAAACATCGCTTACCAGAGAGCCCAGGCAATAAATTTCCTCTTCAGAAGAAAAAGCAGACAGTGCGGAAAAGTCCTGGTTTTCCGGGGAAATCTCCAAACCGCATCTTGTCCCGACTACATAGTAGATACTGTTCCGTAACAAGGCTTCTACAACAATTCCTGTTTGTTCTTGCTCTGTCAGATGAGGTTGCTGTCTGCTTTCTGCCAGTTTCCGAAACTCGGCTACCCGGTCTGCAAACTCTGTTTCTACTAGGAGTTTAATCCGTTTTTCCAGAAAAGAAGCAATCGTTTGTAAGGCATGTCTGCTTTCTTCGTTTTCGGTGTAGTGGTCAAGCATTTTTGTAACATTTGTGGCTAAAAATTTATTGGATTGTTG
>CAJUFW010000111.1 GCA_910585655.1 uncultured Lachnospiraceae bacterium | reverse complement strand
GAGTAATGTGACTGGAGTTCAGACGTGTGCTCTTCCGATCTCCCCAACCGGGAAGTACAGATAAACTTCGGCACCGAGAAGCTCGTAAACCTGAATGGTTCCGCTGATAACGCTGTCCGGGAATGCAGAGAGACGAATTTCGTCATCACTGATATCCTCTGGACGGATACCCATTACTACGGTCTTGCCATTATAGCTAGCCAACTTCTTGGACTTTGCCGGAGGAAGCTTAATCTCATTGCCTACAAAAGAAAGTGTAGCGGTATCTCCGCTTACTTTTACAGCAGCATCTATAAAGTTCATCTGAGGAGAACCGATAAAGCCTGCTACGAACAGGTTTTGTGGCTTCTCATACAGGTTCTGCGGAGAATCTACCTGCTGGATAACGCCGTCTTTCATAACGACGATTCTGGTACCCAGTGTCATAGCCTCTGTCTGGTCGTGTGTTACGTAGATGATGGTAGTTTCCAGTCTCTGGTGCAGCTTGGAAATCTCAGTACGCATCTGTACACGCAGCTTTGCGTCCAAGTTGGAGAGTGGCTCATCCATCAGGAATACCTTTGGATTACGCACGATAGCACGACCCATCGCCACACGCTGTCTCTGACCACCGGAAAGAGCTGCCGGCTTACGGTCTAACAAATGTGTCAAGTCCAAAATCTTTGCTGCTTCCTGAACTAACTGATTGATCTGCTCCTTCGGAGTCTTCCGCAGCTTCAAACCAAACGCCATATTGTCAAATACGGACATATGCGGATACAAAGCGTAGTTCTGGAATACCATCGCGATATCACGATCTTTCGGCTCTACGTCGTTTACCAGCTTGTCACCGATCCACAGCTCGCCGGCTGTGATCTCTTCCAATCCTGCAATCATACGAAGTGTAGTAGACTTACCGCATCCAGATGGCCCTACGAAGATGATGAACTCTTTATCTTCAATATCAAGATTAAAATCCTTCACCGCTACAAACCCATTTGGGTAGGTCTTATTGATGTTTTTTAAACTTAAACTAGCCATAATGTTCCTCCCTGGAATAATATATTTTCATCTTGTAATAATAACCCATAAGCAAATACTACCCCTCATGGAATACCACTTGCTCTAAGTCGTAGCTTTACTATACACCAATTTCAAGAGTAAGACTATATTTCTTTTCGCCAAATTAAAAAGTTTCTTTTTGTAAGTTTTGTATAATCAAAAGGAAAATAAGAAGTTTTACCGAGAAAAGCTACAATTTACCGTTCCTTTCTTGTTTATATTCTATAAACCCCTCTCCAACCGCTTCTTTTACGTCATTCACAATGACGAAGGCTTTTGTGTCCATTTCCCGCACAATTTCCTTTATCTGG
The DNA here is from genome assembly GCA_910585655.1 of uncultured Lachnospiraceae bacterium. Lineage (GTDB taxonomy): Bacteria > Bacillota > Clostridia > Lachnospirales > Lachnospiraceae > MGBC131033. Next base: position 10,011 of record CAJUFW010000111.1, on the reverse strand, counting down.
ACGATTTCTTTTTTATTTACCACACAAAAGAGCATATGCTTGTCCTGTCTGGTATACATTCCTTTGATTGCAACGCCGGTAGCGCCGCGCTGGAGCTTTGTCATAATCTCCTCTGCAATCTCCTCATATTGTTCTGAAATAATATAGACCAGCTTGGCAAATTTGGTTCCTTCTAAAATCGTATCGCTGACCTTTGTCGTAATATAGACCGCAATCACTGCATAAAGCGCGCTGTGGATACCAAACACGACCGCGCCAGCCAAAACAATACTGCCGTCTACGACCATCATAATCTGCGGCAGCGTATAATGGCGGAAAAAACGGTGTAACGTCACGCTGAGCATATCCGTTCCGCCCGTGGAAGAAGAAGCAAGAAATATCAGTCCGATTCCGGAGCCTGTCAATACCGCCCCAAACACCGCTGCCAGCAGATAATCTTCCCCACAGAGGTTGTATTCCGGCACCAGATAAAGCGCTACTGAAAAAGTAACTGCGCCAAGCAGTGTTTTTAAAACAAATTTTTTCCCTACGAGCCACCACGCTGCCAGAAAAATCGGGACGTTTAACACCGTATTGGTCAGCCAAATCGGGATACCGGCTTTACCGGAGAGCTTCGCCGTCAGACTTTGAATCACAATCGCCAAGCCCGATAGCCCTCCTGTTACCATTTCCATCGGTCCATAGACCATATTGACGCCTGCAGCCAATAAAAGCGTCCCCGCAGCCACCAGCAGCAAATCAAACGCTTTTCCTCTATGATGTATAATTTCCATGTTCCACACCTTTTTCTCTGGTCTCTCCCAGAAACTTCCTTCTAAAAACTCCTATTCATACTCTCCTTGGACAAACAAAATACTCTCGCTGTTGCAAGTTACCCCCCGCCCTTTTTCCGGCACCAGGTAACTTTGGTATTTTGCTATTGTATCCCCGGCAGAAAAGAGCCCTCCTTCGGTCAGATTCAGCAGTCCTCCGGCAGAGGAAACCGATGCGCTTCCGCTGTATAAAATAATCTGCGTTCCTGACGAGCAGGACAAGGTTCGTCCTTTCGGCACCTTGATTTTATGGAATCCCCCAGAGGAGATATCCTTTAGCTGCTCCTCCAAATAGCTTTGCGTAATCAGGGGATCGCCTGATGAACCTGGCTCTGCTCCTGCTCCGAACACCGTACCTGCGTGAAAAGCCGCGCCCAGCAGCGCCACCACTACCATACTCAAGAGCCATTTTCTTTTATTTTTACTCCAATTCCTCATTTTCATTCCTCCGTTTTCAATTCTGAGACTGTTATCTGTTTATTTCAGGATTCCGCCAAGCTCCTGCCGTATCAGATTCTGGTCGGGCTGATAGCCGGCGTTTTGCGCTTTGCCCGGCAGCTTGTAGTAGGATACGGTTTCACAGGAAAGTGGTTTATAAAAAGAAAGCCCGGCGATCCGTTCCTGTAAGGATCGGCTTGTTTTTATGTTGCCATAGAGATTTGTAATATATTCCTCTAAAAATTCCTCTCGTTCGTTCCAGGGCTTTTCCTCCCAGGCAGTAAGCTCTGCCTGAAATTCCTTTTGCAGCTTCCAGACGCCTTTTTTGTTTTTCTTAAAGCGCTCCTTTAGCTCCTGTGTAGAAAAAGCAGTATAGGATTGAATCTTGGCGCCCAGCAGCTCTCCTACTACCGCACACCCATATTCAAAAGAATCCTCCCCTTCAAAATATTGATACAACAAGGATAAGCGCATCATTTGAGGCACCTCCGGCCAAACAGCCGCCAGCCTTTGGTATAGTTCCTTGGAAATCGTATAGCCCGTATCTGTCGGCACCGTAAGATATGCCAGGGAACCGTCGTTTTGATTCCAGATTTCTAAAATCAGCGCGGTAATACTCTGCTTTTTTTCGCTGTAGCCGTAGATCAGATTTAAAGCGGGATCTCCGTCATATTCTGCCAGCCATGCAGAACCCGAAGTCGTCGTTTTGCTCTCCCCGCTGTCTGCCGGCGGCTGATACGCACGGTCAGCACTACCAGGCTGCAGCGCCAGCACATAACTGACTACGGCGATCAAACAAAATACGGCGGCGCCCCCGCTGATATAGAACAACCATCTGATACCAGACGCCTCTCCAACCCACATCTACATTCCTCCAAGCCTTTACTTTTTTTTCATTCCATATTACTATAGAACCATATTACTATAGAATCAAAAAAAAGAAAAGAGGTCAAGTGGAAATGAATACAAACTTTTCTGCAAGAACCGTTCTGATTACCGGGGCTTCCAGAGGGATCGGCAGGGCAATCGCACTTTATTTTGCCAGAGAGGGAAGCCGCTGTCCAGAGCATACTTATCGTCTTGTCTTAAATTGCCACAGCCGCAAAGCCGAATTAGAAGCGGTAGGCAGAGAAATCGCCGCTTTGCATATTCCAGTGCTTACCAGTGTGGGGGACGTAGGGGATTACGCCTATACGACATCTCTTTACGAGCAGATATGCCAGACGTTTGGTTCGGTCGATATCCTGATTAACAATGCCGGAATTTCCCATATCGGCTTATTTTCGGAACTAAAGCCGGAGGAATGGCAGCAGATTCTTTCTACCAATCTGACCTCGGTTTACAATCTTTGCTCCCTTTGTATCCCGGATATGGTACGAAAACAAGCCGGAAACATAGTAATGATTTCCTCGGTTTGGGGACTATGCGGCGCTTCTTGCGAAGTAGCCTATTCTGCTACCAAAGGCGCTGTCCATGCCCTTACCCGCGCTTTGGCAAAAGAATTGGCGCCCAGCCATATATCGGTCAATGCAATCGCATGTGGAGCGATTGATACGGAAATGAATGCGTTTCTTTTACCGGAGGAGCGACAGGCGCTTGAAGAAGAAATACCTGCCGGGCGGATGGGAACGACAGACGAAGTGGCAGAGCTTGTATATTCGCTCTGCCACCAAACCGACTATTTAACCGGTCAAATCATCGCCCTTGACGGGGGCTGGATTTAGCCAAATCTTTTATTTCTTGCGAATCGAATCCGTCCGAATCAGGAAGCTGACATGACTTTCTGCTTCCTCTACATTGCCTGCAAAGGAACGATATACCTTAGCCGCATTTAACATCGCTTCCAAACGCTCTTTTAGATCTGCCAAGTCCAAATCGCCTAAGACATCACTTAACGCCTGGATGCCTTCCTGATCAAATTCAACCATGCCCTCATGCAGCGTTATCGTTCCTTCTGCCAGCGCTGCCGCTCCGACAGAAAGGGCATCGGCTCCCTCTGAAAGTGCGGCGGCTCCGCCGGAAAGAGCGGTGGCTCCCTCTGTCAAGCTTGCGGCTCCGTTTGAAAGTGTCAGGCTTCCTTTTGCCAAGGTAATCGCGCCCTCCTGTAACAGTTTTCCTCCGTCTGCCAGGCTCTTTGCACCGCTTTTTAGAGCTTCCGAAGATCCGGTTAGCTGCCCGGCTCCTTCTGAAAGAGCTTTGACACCCTCCTCCATTTGACCGATTCCGGCTTTTAACGTAGCGGCTCCACCTGCCAACGTCTGGATTCCGGTTTGCAGAGAAACGGTTCCCTGATAGAGCTGCTCTACACCTGTAGAAAGCCCGTTTGCACCTTGCGCCAGTTGTTCTACTTGCTTTATCACTCCGGCATATTCCTCCGGAAGCGGTAGCCCGGACATCGCCTGGGAAAGCTGTTCCAATCCTGCCGCCAGTGTCTTCGCTCCCGCTACCGCGCCATGCTCTCCTTCATAACCTGCTACCAAAGCATCCGCTCCGTTTTTCAGTTCTCCAATGCCTGCGTCCAGCGTGTCGCTGCCTGTCGTCAACGCTGTTGTTCCATCCCCCAGTGCCGCAATCCCGTCTGCCAGTTCGGAAACCCCTGTTGTATAAGCTGCAATCCCGGAATGTAAATCCGCCGCGCCGGTCGCTAATTCTCCTGTTTTTTCAACCAATGTATCGGCTCCCGTTTTTATCTCCCGACTGCCACTTTCCAGCTTTTTACTGCCGTTTTCTAACTCCTTACTTCCACTGACCAGGTTCTTACTGCCCTCCGCCAGTTCCCGGCTCCCGTCTGCCAGTTCCTGACTACCTTCCGCTACTTCCTGGCTTCCCTCCGCCAGCCTGGCAGATGCGTCCGTCAACTCCTTTACCCCATCTTTTACCGAATCTAAATCATGTTCCTGTTCTTGCTTCGAGCCTTCTTCTAACAGTTGTTTAAGCAAATCAGGAGAAGCTGCAGTAATCGTCATTGCCAGTTCAAAATCTGTCACATCCGCTTCCATCTCCACATAGTCTGCTAGCTGCAACTCTCCCCAGTCCCTGGCATTTTCCTCTGTATCCGTCAACCCCAGACTTTCTCTTAGCCCCGGAAACGCCATACCTACTGCGATCTGTTGACTGCCGTCCGAAATCACCTGACCGTTTGTCACTTCCAGATTCTTTACCCGATCAACTGGCAGCAACACGCCTGTCACCATTCCAAACGGCGTATAAATGCTTTCCTGTTTTCCGCCTATCATTACCTCTTGTTTCGCATGATTGATATAGTCAAACCGCATTTTCAAACGTCCGCTTTTTCCTGCCAGATCCTGCGGCGCAATCTCTTCTCCGTCCAGGTAATAGGTAATACATACCTCTACCGGCGCTTCCTGGCTGCTTTCGCCCTGATAATAAATATCCGCTCCCTTTGCCTGCCAAATCAGCTCTCCATCTTCCTGACAGTATCGTTCGTCACCTTTTACATTCATTAGATTTTCTAATTCTGCACAGTCTAACAGGTTCTCTGCACCCGACGTATTTTTCAGCCAACTGCTGACCAATACCTGCTCTGCCGATCCGTTTGCATCTGCCAGAACATATACCGTTTCCGCTTTTTCATAGTCCGCCGTATATGCTCCGTTCAGCTCTGCTTTGGAAATTCGGACAGGTTTTTCCTCGAAAACCGCGCCGACTTCTGCTGTTTTGGCTTCCTCTGCCCCACAGCCTGCCAAAGAAAGTACCATTGTTATGGATAATACTACTGCCATACTTTTTTTCCATTGCCATTTTCTCATATCTATCGCTCCTATTTTCTATTTATTGTTTTATTTTTATTTATATTTCATTTCTTATTTAGCATATCTGCTAAGAATCACCTATTTCAAAGAGGACATCCTGACCGCGGCAGAAACCCGGCAGATGTTTTGCAGATTACTTTATCAAACACCATAAACATTGCCGGAAGCATCGTCAGAACAACTACCATACTGATAACAGCTCCTCGCGCCATCAGCAGACAAAGAGAGCTTATCATATCAATATTGGAATACATGCCTACCCCAAACGTTGCTGCAAAAAAGCTGAAGGCACTGACCAAAATCGAACGAACTGACGTCTGATGAGCAATTGAAATCGCTTCTTTTTTCTCCTTCCCGCAGAACCGTTCTTTTTTATAACGATTCGTCATTAAAATCGCATAGTCTACGGTTGCGCCAAGCTGAATCGTTCCAATGACAATCGAAGCGATAAACGGCAGCTCCGTCTGCGTGTAATAAGGAATCCCCATATTGATAAAAATTGCAAATTCAATTACGCTGACCAAAATAACCGGCAGCGAAATAGATTTGAACACAAGCGCAATCAGGATAAAAATAGCTCCGATCGACACTGCGCTGACAATCTGGAAATCCCGATCCGTAATCCGAATCAAATCTTTTGTACAAGGCGCTTCTCCTACCAACATTCCCTTGGCATCATAACGCTTTACTACCTCGTTTAACTCCTCAATCTGTCTGTTTACCTCATCGGTTGCTACTTTATATTCCGAATTTACCAAAAGTAGCTGATAGTTTTCATTTTCCAAAGCCTCCCTTACCGAATCCGCTATCATCTCCTTCGGCACCGTCGGTCCAAGCAAAGCGTCAAGCCCCAGTACCATTTTTACACCGTCTACCTTCTTCATTTCCTCCGACATCGCATGGATTTCCTTGCCGGAGAGACTGCCATCCACCAAAAGCATATGGGTAGAATTCATGTCAAACGTTTCCTCTAACTTGCTGTTCGCTATAATGCTCTCCAGCTCCTTCGGTAAAGTTTCGTCCAGATTATAGTATACATTGGTATTCGTATATCCCTTCCAAGCTGGATATAAAAGCACTAAAAACAGTGCCAGGAAGATACCAAAATAGTTTGTTACCAGCTTCGTCAGCCAGGAAAATTCCGGCAGCAGCGGACGATGCTTCGTTTTTTCCAGTACCCGATCAAAAACCAGAATCAGAGAAGGCAATACGGTAACACAGCAAACGACTCCAATCACAACGCCCTTCGCCATTACCACTCCCAAATCCAGACCTAAGGTAAAGCTCATAAAGCAAAGAGCGATAAACCCGGCTACGGTCGTCATCGAGCTTCCTACCACAGACGTTATCGTATTGGATATGGCGTGCGCCATCGCCCTTTTTTTATCTCCTTCAAATCGTTCCTGCTGCTCCTGATAACTGTGCCATAAAAAAATAGAATAATCCATTGTAACGCCAAGCTGCAGTACCGCGCAAAGCGCCTGTGTAATATAAGAAATCTCCCCTTTTACCAGATTGGTTCCCAGGTTATACAAAATCGCCATTCCAATGCTAAGCAGAATAAACAACGGCACCAGAGCCGAATCCATCGTCACGGATAATACCAAAACAGAAAGTAAAACGGCTATCAAAACATACAACGGCGTCTCGCGATTGGAGAGATTCTTTGTATCTAAAACCACTGCCGCCATCCCGCTGACAAAGCATTGCTCTCTTGCCAGACCCCGAATTTCTTCGATTGCTTTCATCGTTTCATCCGACGACATGGTAGTATCAAACAGCACTGCCAACAATGTACTATCCTCTTTTGCAAAAAACTCCCGAACCGATTCCGGAAGCACTTCCACGGGAATGGATAAATCTGCTACCGAATCATACCAGACCACCTTGGAAACATGCTCTACCCCTTCCATTTTCTCTTTTAGAGCGGCTACATCCTTCCACTCCATTCCCTCCACCACGCAAAGGGAAAAGGCTCCTGTTTGAAATTCCTCCACCAAAATATCCTGACCTACCATTGTTTCAATATCTCCCGGCAAATACGAGAGAATATCGTAGTTTACTCTGGTATGGATAATGCCGAATACAGACGGAACCAACAGCGCCAGGCTGAGTACCAAAATCGGTATTCTAAGTTTTACAACTCCCTTTCCAAATCGAATCATAGTCATCCTCCTAGTTTTAAGCCTCATCAAATTCGGCTGTTTTTTGATACCCAAAGTATACAAAAAAAGAAGAGCATTTGAAAGATTCAAACACTCTCCCTTGTATTGGCAAATGCTACAAATTTCCATTCTTGTCGCATTGTCTTAAACACTTAGCTTTAAAACGGCAATCACGATCAAAATCACACCGCCCAGCCAGGAAATAGGAAAGGGCAGCTTCCCGGCAGCTCCATTCCCCAGCCATACTCCGGCTAAAATCGCCAGCGCATTGATCACCAGAACACCAAATACAGCCGCCAGCGCATTCATATCTCCCATCGCTGCCCCAAACCCCACAGCCAGCCCGTCCAAGGACAATGCCAGTGCCAGAGAAGCTGCTTCCTTGGGAGAAATGACGTTTGATTGATCCAAATCGGCAGGCTCCGGATCGGCGTAAACCGTCAAAACAAAACGCAGACTGCAAACCGAAAAATTCAGCCTCGCCGCGTTCCTGCCAAACTGTCTGATCAATGTTTTAACCGCTCCGTCCAATAACTTTATCAAACCCAAGGCAAGCAATACCAAAAAACAAATTCCTTTTGTCACCCACCCGGGAAAAAACCCTTGCAGCCAATTCCCCATTGCCAGGGAAAACGCCAGTGTTCCGGCACTAACGACATCCATAATCAGCACCGAAACAAGAGGGATTCGGATACGGCTGCTTCCATAGGCAAAGCTAGCCACAAAGGCGTCCACGGACAATGCTGCTGCCAGCACCCATGCTTCTACCAAACCTGCCACGTTCTATCACCATTGCTTTTTTCCTGTACTGCATTTTATTCAGGCTTTGGGAAGTTTGTGACAAACCCGTTCCGTTACCGTATCCTCCTTTGTGATCTGCCCACATAAAATCGGGGCGTGCGGATCGTACTGCCCTGACAATGCCTTTACCCGCTCCTGGTTCTCATTGGCATAGCAATATCGGCAGCCGTTCCGACAGGTATGATACGTTCCTATATCAATGCTTTCTATACAGCCACATGCCGATCGTTGATTCCGATCTTTTTTTACCAAAACCGGATAGCCTAGTAATTGTTCTATCCAAGTCTGGTCGATACAGCTCCCATGACGTATTCCATACGAAGACAGTTCCATTTGCTCGGCGCAGGTAAAAATTTCCATCCCATGTGCCTGCGCGCAGGCTGCCAGTTCTTGTATAAAGAAAGAAAACTCCATTCTCGCTGCCTCCGGCAACAGGTCGCTCTGGGCAATCTCGTTTTCCGGAATCAGCTTCCAGCCCTTTAAATTCCGCTTTGTTTTAGCGTATAAATCCAAAAAGCTGATCACCACTCGTTTCGTATGCCCTTCCAACGCTTTCGCTATCTCTGAAAATGCCTTTATATGGTAGCCCGGCGTATATCCTGGCGTAAATAAAATCGGATCATACCGCCAAACTACCCTCTCTGCCCCTACCCGTTCTGCAAGCTGTACAAAAACAGACAACATCTGTTCCCGTTTGGAAGGAATCCCAGGCTCTAAATCCTTCCCGTATCCGCTAAGAGTAAACTGGATATAATAAGGATACTCTGCCAGCTCTCCCAACCTGCTTAACATCGGCTGGGGATTTTTCGTCCAGAATACAATCGCATCTACTGTCTCCGGCGTTATGGTCAGCCTGCTAACCTGCCGGGGATTCATCGGATTACGAACACAAAGCCATCCCTCCTGCAGACGGTTGTAAAACCAATCGGAATAATAATTCGGAATATCTGTCCTCCTACTCACACTAAGAATCATAGCTTTACCCGGTAAACCTGGCAGTCTGCAGATCGCTCCATAAAACCATATTCAATCAAAGCCCTTCGGATCGTTGGATAATCCTCTTCATAGATTCTTTTTAAAATCCGATTGACTTCCCTTTCCATATACGTCCGATCCGCCTGAAAGCTTTTTGCGATTTCCCCTAATACAATAATCTTTTTCTTTTCCTTCGCCGGAAACTGCTTTAAGGCTCCTGTTTCATCCAGATAGGTTTTTATGGTTTTCTCCCGCTCCTGGCTTGTAATCCCATAGCGTTCGTCTATCATTGCCGCGCTCATAGACAGCTCCTCAATCTCTCCTTCATCACTCATGGAAATCGGCGCCGCGGTCTTTTGCTCCAAAGACTGCATCATCGCCAAAAACAGCTTTGCCTGCTTCTCCCGCTCCCGCAAACGGAACCGATGGTTCCGTACCGTAGACGGCGCAATTCCCAGTGTCTTTCCAATCTCCTGATCCCTCTGTCCGGCGGACATCAGTTGTAAAAGCTGCCTCTGAACTTCACTGATTCCCGTCAAAGAGCTTACTTGAGGCTGCTCTAACAAATAGTCTGCCGTCCCGATATGTTCCTCCTGAACATGGGCGCAGACAGCACCAAAGGCATCATAAAGCGAATCAGAGGTCGAAGTCGAATCACCTGGGTTATCTTCTGACTTGCCCATAGAATAAATACGACCTTTCTCATACTGTTTTCCGCAAAGGACACAACAATAAGTATACTCCTTTTCTGTGTAGCCCCTTATGATATCCTCTAACGGATAGTTCCACAATTGCTGTTTTGACATTCGGTTCTCTCCCTTCTTATGGATTCTATTCTTTCTTGTTCTTCTGTAAATCATTTACAAATAATCTTCTGTCAACATCATTATAAAACAAATGTTTTATTTTGTCTACTATATTACAAACATTTATTATATTTGTTATAAATCTTTTTATCCTTTCCCATTTCTTTCCCAATAAAATCCAAAATCACATCCGATATTTGTTCTGAGATGAAAAAGAATTCCACAAAGTGGAATTCTCGCG
>CAJUFW010000110.1 GCA_910585655.1 uncultured Lachnospiraceae bacterium | reverse complement strand
GTCATAAAGTTGCGGTATGGCAAATATTCAGAAAGGAGGCTCATCACATGTGTAATATAAAATTTAGAATGATAATCGGTACAAATGCAAACATACGGATCAATCAGCTAGCAACGATGCAGACGCCGAACCTTGTCAATTTTATAACGAACTCTACATGTGAGATTGCCTCAACCATACGAAAGTAACAGCTCTGGTTTGTTTTCTTTGCGCCGGTCATCTTCGGCGGAAGCCCTGATGCAGTAAATAAAACAGAATAGTGGTGTCACTGGAACGTGGAATGTGTCTCCACGCTTTTTTGCGTGTCCATTTCCGGCATTTTCGTAGGGTTCACACCTGTATTTTCATGAAACATAACAGTTTCTTTCTGTTGACGTTGCATGATCTTATGACAGACAGCATTTAGGGGGGATTTTCTTGAAAAAACTGTCAAGTTATGTTTTTAAATACTGGTATGTTTATATCTTTGCGCTGTTTTGTATGCTAACGGCGACAACATTAGATATGATATACCCGCAGATTACCCGAAGCATCATCGATGATGTGATCACCGACGGGCAACTAGAACTTTTAACCAGGCTTTTAGGCGGTATCCTTTTAGTCGGCATCGGACGGTGTATTTTCGGCTATTTAAAGGAATTTACGTTTGACCGAGTAGGCTCTGCCATTGGTGCGGATATGCGGAAAAACCTGTTCGCCCATATTCAGAGTTTATCTGTCGGCTACTTTGATAATACCAATACTGGAGAACTGATGGCTCGTCTAAAAGACGACATTGATTTGATTCAGGGAACGTTAGGCTATGTTGGTATGCTGATTATCGAAGTAGTTATCCACACTGTGATTGTACTTTATTGTATGTTTTCCATCAGCCCGAAGCTTTCCATTATTCCTTGTATCGGAATGCCGATTGTAGCAACGATCGCCGTAATCATGGAGCGAAAGCTGGATAAGGTCTACGAGGAAATCAGTGAAGAAAATGCGGAATTAAACACCGTAGCCGAGGAAAATTTGGCAGGCGTCCGCACGGTAAAGGCATTTGCCAGAGAGAAATTTGAAATCCAGAAATTCCTCTCTCACAACCAACGGTATTATGATCTGAACATGACACAGTCGCGCCAATTAGTTCGCTACCAGCCTATGTTTCAGTTCATTACCAAACTGATTCCCGTCCTTTCTGTCATCTTCGGCGGTGTCCTGGTGATTGAGGGCGAGCTGACCTTAGGAGATCTGGCGGCTTTTACAGAATATTCCCGGAATATCGTGTGGCCTATGGAAAACATCGGCTGGCTGGCAAACGACTTTTCTGCAGCGGTTGCCTCCCGTAAAAAAATCAAAAAGATTTACGATACGGCAGCCAGTGTTGTGGAAAAAGAACAACCGACGGTTTTACCAGAAGTAAAGGGTTCTGTCGAATTCCGCCACGTCTCCTTAAAACTGGGAGATTCCCAGGTGCTTTCAGATATTTCCTTCCATTTGGAAGCCGGAAAAACACTTGGCATCATGGGCGCTACCGGAGCCGGAAAAACCTCTGTGATTAACCTGCTGCAGCGTTTTTATGATGCAGACGAGGGCAGCATTTTATTAGATGGCACGGATATTCGCGATCTGTCCTTTCAGCAGCTCCGCGGAAGTATTTCCATGGTTATGCAGGATGTTTTCCTCTTTTCTGATACGATTAAAGAAAATATCAAGATGGGAAAACATGAGTTTGTGACAGACACTATCATTGCAAATTCTGCCGAATTCGCGCAGGCGAAAAGCTTTATTGAAAAAATGGACGCCGGATATGATACGGTTATCGGCGAGCGTGGCGTCGGGCTTTCCGGCGGGCAAAAGCAGCGTATCAGCATTGCCAGAGCCGTTGCCAAGCAGAATCCGATTCTGATTTTAGACGATTCGACTTCCGCCCTGGATATGGAAACCGAACACGCCATCCAGCAGGAGCTATCCGCGCTTACCAATACCACGAAAATTATCATTGCCCACCGGATTTCCGCCGTCCGTCATGCAGATGAAATCCTCTACCTGGACGGAGGAAAAATCGCAGAACGCGGTACCCACGAAGAGCTGATGGCGTTAAAGGGATTGTATTATCAGACCTTCCAATGCCAATACGGCGCCTTCCTTAACGCAATGCCATCCGCCTCTGTCCCACAGACAACACCAGAGCCAGCTCCTGCCATCTAAGCTACAAAAACGCGCCTTTTTGCGGCTGGAAATTCAGCTCTGGCTTTCATGTCCTGGGAAGGCAGTTGCGGGACTTAAAAACAGTATCTGTTCGGACAGTACCCCCCAGAGAATTTTCAGACGCGCCTCTTTGCGGCTGGAAATTACTCTGCTAAGTGGGGGTACTGGTAGAACAGATGCGGAACTTAAAATAGGAGGATTCATTTTATGGCTGTTAATTCTTTTAGAAACGACGAAAATTCCAGCACAGCCAGCAAGCGCAGCACCTTACTGCGCCTCTTCCGCTATTTGCTTGGCTACAAGCTGCAAATAGCGGTGGTACTGCTGATTATGCTGGTGACAGTTACCATCTCTTTGCTCAATCCTCTGATTATTGAGGAGGCAATTGACGTATACATTGCAGGCGGCGACTTGCCGGGGCTGATACGGCTTGGTATCTTTGCCGCCGCCTTGAATATATTATTTGTCTTGTTGGTCAAAGCTCGTATGTACATTATGGCGGTTATGTCCAACAAAATTCTGCTGCAAATCCGTCAGGAATTGTATGTTCACATCCAGACGCTTTCCTTCCGCTTTTTTGACAGCAGACCAACCGGCAAGATCTTAGCCCGGATCATCGGTGATGTAAATTCTTTAAAGCAGGTGTTAAGCAACAGCGTTACTACCTTAATTCCGGATTTTATCACCCTTTGCGCCGTGTTGGGAATTATGTTTTTCAAGGACGCCAGACTGGCGCTGGCTTCCCTAAGCAGCCTTCCGCTTATGATTATCGGAGTGTTTATCGTACAATCTATTTCTCATAAGCGTTGGCAGAGTTTCCGTAAAAAAAGCTCGAACCTAAATGCCTTTGTCCATGAGGATCTATCCGGGATTCGTGTCATCCAAAGCTTTTCCGCAGAGGAGGAAACCGACCGCACATTCCATCAATTAGTCGATGAGCATCGGAATTCCTTCGTCAGCGCCTGCCGGGTCGCCGATATGTTCGGCCCGATTGTAGACCTGTGCTGGGGAATCGGTACGATGGTGCTGTTCCTGGTAGGTGTCCGTATGATGGGACGGGGAACCGTTTCCGTCGGCACACTGATTGCTTTTGGTACTTATATTTCCATGTTTTGGAATCCGATTATGAACCTAAGCAACTTTTACAATCAGTTGATTACAAATGTTGCCGGGGCAGAGCGTATTTTTGAAATCCTTGATACTGAGCCAGATATCACGGACGCTGCTGAGGTGGAAGAGCTGCCGGACATCCAGGGAGCCGTCACCTTCGACCATGTGTCCTTTACCTATGATGAGGGGACAGAGGCAGAAACCAAGGTATTAGAGGACGTTAGCTTTTCGATTCAGCCGGGAGAAACCATCGCCCTGGTCGGTCCAACTGGAGCCGGAAAAACAACAATCGTCAACCTTGTCAGCCGTTTTTATGATATCCAGAAGGGAACTATCCGGGTAGACGGCTATGATCTGACGAAAGTTTCCATTGAAAGCCTACGACAGCAAATGGGCGTGATGACGCAGGATAACTTCCTGTTCTCTGGTACGATCAAGGACAATATCCGCTACGGCAAGCTGGACGCAACCGATGAAGAAATCATCGCAGCCGCCAAAGCGGTCAATGCCCATGATTTTATTATCAAACTGGAAAAGGGCTACGACACGGTACTCAAGGAACGAGGCGCCGGGCTTTCTATCGGGCAGCGTCAGCTTCTGGCGTTTGCCAGAACGATGGTGTCGATGCCGAAAATTTTGATTCTCGACGAGGCTACCAGCAGTATTGATACACAGACCGAACTACTCGTTCAGCAGGGAATCGAAACGCTACTGGCAGGGAGAACCTCCTTTGTAATTGCGCACCGGCTTTCCACGATTCAGAAAGCAGATCGGATTTTCTTTATTGATAAAGGGGGAATTGTAGAACAAGGTTCCCCTGCAGAGCTGATGGAAAAGAAGGGTCAGTATTATCAGTTGTATATGGCGCAGTTCCGGGATGTGGCTTAGGTTCTGGGAGAGAATTGGAGTCTTCGGAACGTGATCTAAAAAGGAGATAAAGAAACGTTATGGTAATTTGGCAAATGGAAAATGAAGCAGAAAAAGAAGCGATTTCCCGAAGGGTCTTGGCAGCTTTGCCTGCGTGGTTTGGGATTCCGGAAGCAACTGAAGAATATGTACAGACAAGCCGGAATCTGCCCTTCTGGGCGGCTTTTGAAAAGACTGACATAAGCGCCGGGGATGCCTTGGGGTTTATTGTTTTAAAGGAAACCAGCCCGGCGACCGCAGAGATTTATGTCATGGGCGTTTTGCCTGAATGGCACCGAAACGGACTTGGCAGTGGATTGTTTGAGGCATTGCGCAAATATGCTAAAAAACAGGGATATTCCTTTTTGCAGGTGAAAACGGTGCAGAAAGGACATTACCCGGAATATGATCATACCAATTCCTTTTATAAGGGGATTGGGTTTCAGGAACTGGAATGCTTCCCTACTTTATGGGGAGAGACAAATCCTTGCCAGATTTTGGTTATGTCATTATAACAAATATTTCTGATAGGATAAAAGGGAGGAATCGCTATGGTAATTGGAATATTTGGCGAAAGTTGTACCGGTAAGTCTTCGATTGCAGAGGTGCTTTGTGAAAAACTCGGAGCGCGGGTGGTCACAGGTAAAGATTATCTGAAGCTGGCAAAACAGGAAGCGGAAGCAGAACGACTTTTTTCAGAGCAGCTTGCCTCTGCCCTAACAGGGTCGGAATCTATTATTTATGTTTTGACGGAACAGGAGCTTTTGAAATTTTTACCGGAGGGGTGCTTTCGGATTCGGGTAACGGCAGGGCTGGAGCGAATCAAAGAACGCTTTGCTGTGCGTATGCACGGGACGCTTCCGCCCCCGGTAGCTGCTATGCTAGAAAAAAAGCATGGTATCTTCGATCAAGTTCCCTGTGATATTCATATTGACAGTGACAATACCACCATCGAAGACGCCGCCGCATCCATCTATGAAATGCTTTCGCAGCGCATCGGCTAACCCTCGGTACGCCTATCGCCCTGCCAGACATACTATCATCTAATCACTTTTATAAGGAGGTTTTCATATGGGTAAGAAAAAAACAGATCAAAAGAAAAATTCCTCTTCCTTTGGGAAGGTAAATTTCGGGAAAAACTTCGGCGGAAAGCCCCAGTCTGCCAAGGGTACAGCCGTACAGCACCGAAGCATCAGTCATGGAAATCATTGATTGGAAATAATTTTCAGGAACATTTTTCAAATTTCCGCATATAATAGGAGGTGTACGCTTTGGATCTCCGGATTAAGCGAATCAAAGAAAACAATTTATCCAAAGAGCTGTTTGGCTGCTTTAACCGACATCAGGAAGTCACTCGTGTCTTTCGCGCAAAGGGCGGGAAATGGGTGATCAAAGATGCCGTCTTTACCGAGGAATGGGGCGAAAATGAGAAAGAAGAACTGGTTCGGTGCCTCGCGAACACCTTACAAACCAGGGGAATCATATACGGCGCATTTGACGGTAATCGGCTGATCGGTTTTTTCTCCATAGAGGGAGAACGTTTCGGCAGCCAAAATCAATACGTAGAGCTATCCTCTCTTCATGTAGACTACGACTACCGGGGACGGGGGATTGGTCGGAAGCTGTTTGACTGCGCTCTGTCCTGCGCGGGCAACCTAAAGGCAAAAAAACTCTACATTTCTTCCCATTCTGCCGTAGAAACACAAGCCTTTTATCGAAGCATGGGCTGTGTGGAAGCGGCGGAATTCAATCCGGACAGCCTTGCCAAGGAGCCATGTGACTGCCACCTGGAATATTCTCTAACGCAACGCCCCGGCAGCTATATGGCGCTTTATATGTGTCTGGGAATGCCTATTGGAATGTTATTTGGCATGACTGTTTTTCACAACCTCTCTCTTGGTATGTGTCTGGGGATCGCGGTTGGTATGCTGTTTGGCGTCAGTCTGGAAGTAACAGCTAAAAACCGTACGAAGGAGGGCAACTCCACTGACCAGTCAGCCGGCGCAAAGCCAGGCGCCGCAGTCTCTCTCCCGCAGCCTGTCATAGAAGGTGGGACAACCTATCAGCCAGATAACTGGGATTCCAATGTAGGCGGAGTTCTCTAGTACCAAAAAAGCGAGGATGTTCATAACAAAATGGAAGCGATTACCATACAAATAACCAAAGAACAAATTTACCAAAACCTGCTCCGGCTGCTGGAAGTTCTATTCCGGCTGCCGGGGGCAAACAAAGTTCAAATCAAGCAGTACGAAATTTCCTCCATAGAGGATACCGACGTCATCCGGCAAGATGTAGACGCCTGTTACCATGATATCCTCAGCGATATCGATCTTACCCTTTATACTTCTTGTCAAATACCCCTTCAAGCAGAACAGCTTGGCTTTTCTAAGGAATTGCTTTTAGGGCTGTTACGGCAGGAGGAACTGCTAAAAGATGGTACGGTCTATACGTTATTTCGAGTCATTTTAAAAAATAGAATGCGCTATGACCTTGAGGTCTATCAGCCGCATTTGGAAAAACCGGAAAAATCGGAACCGGAAGACTCTTTCTGGTTTATCGCCGTTCAGGCTCTAGCCAAGCTCTATCGAAGGGACTATCTGATTGCCGACCATTTGGCTAATCTTTTCAAATAAAGAAACGGAGACTACTGCAAACGATGAAAATTGCAATTTTTATGGGCAGCCCACGCCAAGATGGCAATACTGCCGAGCTGCTCAAACCATTTTTAGAAGAACTGCAGACCCTGAAAAAATGGGAGGATATTATCGTACAATACATAACTATCGCTGACAAAACGATTGCTCCCTGTAAAGGCTGCTACACCTGCCAGCAAGTTTCCGGCATTTATGGCTGCTGCCAGCAGGATGATATGTGGCAGATTACCGGGCAAATGCTCTGGGCGGATGTCATGGTTCTTGCTACGCCTATCTACACCTGGTTCTGCCCTGCCCAAATGAAAGCTATGCTCGACAGACTATATGGTCTTAACAAATATTATGGTTCTTCGCAGACCCCTCCTCATGCTATGTTAGCCGGAAAAGGACTGGCTTTGATTACTACCCATGGCTATGATCGAGACTATGGTGCAGGTTCTTTTGAAACGGGAATAATCCGTTACTGTGAACACTCACACCTGCATTATTTCGGTATGTATTCCGTACAGGATACCGACAACAAAGCATCTTTCCAGACGGAGGAAGCCAAAGCAGGCGCCAGGGCATTCGCCCAGCAGCTTGTTCTGGACTGGATGAATCTACAAGGATAATAAAAGAGGCATTTGTAAATAAAGAAAGGACGAAACAATCAAGATGAAGCAAATACGTTTTGCAACAGAACACGACAAAGAAGAAATTTTCCAGCTCTATCGCTCTTTGGTAGGAACCCCCGGCTGTTCCTGGGACGAGGATTATCCGGCTTTAGAGGATATAGAGTCTGATTTAGCCCAACACGCATTGTATGTATTGTGTTCCACAAAGGAAAAAACAGATTCCCCAAAAATCCTGGCGGCTGTCGCGGCAGGCAGAGAAGAGGATCTCGAAACTGTTACCTGCTGGAGCAAAGATATCCAACATCCTTGCGGGCTGTCACGGCTTGGCGTCCGCAGGGAGTTTCAAAACCAGGGACTTGCCACCGAACTGGTCAGAGCCATGGAACAAGAGGCTTTGCGCCGGGGCTTTGACGGAATCCATTTCTTTGTCAGTCAAACCAATCCGGCAGCTCTGGCAGTTTATCAACGGCTGGGCTATCATTCCTGCGGAGAAACGGCGATGTTTGGAATCAATTGGTGGTGCTATGAAAAAGCTCTACCTGAAAAAAATGGGGAGAAATAAAGGATGAAGATTCAAAAAGTAACATCAGATAAAAAAGAATACCTGGATTTGCTTTTATTGGCAGATGAACAGGAAGATATGATCGATCGCTATTTGGAACGAGGCGAGATGTTTATTCTCACGGATGACCTGCAAGAAGGAGACAACCCCTGCTATGCTCTGGCAGAATGTGTCGTTACCAGAGAGGGAGCGGGAATCTATGAAATCAAAAATCTTGCCACCAGACCAGAGCATCAGAAAAAAGGCTATGCCCGACAGCTCATCCAATTTCTATTTACTTATTACCCGGACTGCAAAACCATGTATGTCGGAACGGGCGACAGTCCTCTTACGGTTCCTTTTTATAAACGGTGTGGTTTTACAGAATCGCATCGTCTCAAAAATTTCATCACAGAGCATTACGACCATCCTATTTATGAAGGCGGACAGCTTTTAACCGATATGGTATATTTAAGCCAAAGCCCGGAGGCTGACCCGGCTCTGCTTCAACAGCTCACAGACCGCGTTTATTACCTGCCACCTACCGAGGAAACCGATCGTCCCCTGCTCGGCTATATCCGGGGCGACCATGCTTCTTTGATGATAGACGCCGGAAACTCTGCGGAGCATGTAAAGCTTTTTCTGCGCGCTTTAGAAAAACAGCAGCTTCCGCCTCCTGACTACTGCGTCCTTACACATTGGCACTGGGATCATACGTTTGGTATTCCAGCGTTAAAAACCCTTCTGGCACAAGAGCCTCTTTCTCACTCGGTTTTGGTTCTTACCAATGCAGCAACCAATGAAAAGCTAAAAGAAGTAGCTTCCTGGGAATGGACAGAAGAAGCAATGCAACATAGACTGCAAACAGGCGCCGATATAGAATTCTGCGACCGTTGTATCCGTTTAGAATATCCGGATCTGTCTGCTATCCAAACCACTACTGCCGATCTAAGTTTTGGATCGGCAGCTGCCGATACTGAGCTTATTTTAGATTTAGGCGGTGTCCATACCAGACTTCTTTCTGTCCGCGCGCCACATGGCGACAGTGTTTTGATTGATATTCCAGAAGAAAAAATTTTGTTTTTAGGCGATGCGGCTTGTGAAGACTATTATGAACATAAGGGAGTTTACGAAGCTACTACCTTAAATACATTTCTTTCCTACTTACAGCGGCAGTCAGCTTCCACGCTGCTTTCCGGTCATGGAGCGCCGGAAACGAAAGAGGCTGTCCTTGCCTATTTAAAGGAGCAGTGGGAACAGGCGGCGCAGCTTCGTATCCGTCCGATTTGCCAGAATGATATCCATACCCTCGCTGCGGCTTTTCTTGCCCAGGGTTGGGACGACCGTGAGGAAACACTCTGGCATTACTATGCTGACCAGGAAGCTGGAACCCGCTATGTTTATATTGCAGAAAAGAAGGGGCTTCCTGTCGGATATGTCACCTTGCTGCCTCTGGCAAAGGACGGACCGTTTGCCGGGAAATATCCGGAAATCAGCGATTTTAACGTCTTAATCTCCTGGCGTAGACAGGGAATCGGTTCCGCCTTACTGGATGCTGCCGAAGCGGACGCTTCCAAGCTGTCCGATATCGTTACATTGGGCGTGGGGCTTTATTCCGACTATGGAACCGCACAGCGAATGTATCCAAAACGGGGCTATCTGCCGGATGGTTCCGGGGTCTGGTATCAGGGACGCCCGGCTAAGGTATACGGAACAGTAGCAAACGACGATGATTTAATTTTGTATTTTTCCAAAACCTTATAACCTTATACAGTTAAAAATCATGTATGGAGGAAGTAACTATGAGACTTATCGTTATTACTGGTACTTGCGGAGCAGGTAAGTCCACAATAAAAGACGAACTGGAAACATATCTTGATCCGTCTCATTATCTTTGTCTTGATACAGACGAGCTTGGCATTAACTGGTGGGATTACGCGGGAACCGACCATGAATACCGCTTTAGTGACGACTGCCTAAAGGAAGCCGTACGTCGGGCTAACGGAAGGGATTTGGTGTTTTCCAGTTGTCTAAACCCCCAGGATTATCTAGAAAAACATACGATTTCTAATCAGATTGAATCAACCTATTTTATTGTACTTTGCCCAGCCGATGAAAAAATCGAAGAACGCCTTCGCGCCAGACCAAAGGAACGGGGATTTGATTCCGACGAGGCGATCCGACCACAGATTGCCTACAATCAATGGTTTCGGAAAAACAAGGGAAAAGTACCACTTTTCCTGGATAACAGCGATGTTTCCGTAGAAGAAACTGCAAAAAAGATTGTTTCTTTCATTACAAGCCTGCCCAAATGATAACTTTGAAGATTATTCCAGCGGACGTGTTCTTTATAGCGGACAGGGAATCCCTAACTTCCCTGTCCGGCTATTAAACGAGATGTATGGACGCGCAAAAAGTCATTTGGAAAAGAAAGAAGATATTATCGTATACGATCCTTGCTGCGGAGGGGGATACGCCCTTACCATACTTGGTATATTCGATAATCTAAACATCGGCAAACTTTATGCAAGCGATGTAAATACCGACATGGTTGAATTTGCCAAAAAGAACTTAGGGCTGTTGACTTATTGCGGGTTGATGAAGCGTAAACAAGAGCTTCAGTATCTTTATGAACTCTACGGCAAGCAGTCGCATCGGGAGGCGTTGAGCAGTTGGGAAAACATATATGACCAACTCAAAAAAGAAATAACCGCAGATATATTTGAAGCGGATTGCACAAAAACTTTGCCAAATATCAAGCCAGATATCATTATAACTGACGTACCCTACGGAAATTTGGTGAATTGGACGGAAGAAACCGGGCTAAACGCTATGCTAGAGCAGCTATGGAATATATCACATTCAGAAACCGTCTTGACCGTCTGTATGGATAAAGGTCAAAAAGTGGAAAGCAACCGATGGACAAGAGTTGAAAAACATAATGTGGGAAAACGGCATTTGGAAATTCTGAAAAAGAACACTTCCCTGCAGCCGGTAACCGTAACTAAACTTTTGTAAAGTTTTTTGTCTCCAGAAAATTATATACAAAATGATTGACACCAAATACGACACCACATATAATATAGATAGGAGGTATTCAGAATGTCAAAGTGGGATAAACTATTAGCACGTATTTGCACTTTATCAAAAGATATTCGGTTTGATGAATTGCGTAAGGTGTTAGAGAGCTATGGATATGAGGTGTATGCCAATTACAATACCAAAGCATGAGCCAATTAAGAAAGTTTATGTTGAGATGGTGAAACAGATTGTAGAAAGTGAGGAAAGAAACGATGAAAACGCTAAATGATTATATGGAGATGTCTTATCGGATGGAGATTGTGGAGGATAAGGATGAAGGTGGTTTTGTGGTTT
>CAJUFW010000109.1:9525-11602 GCA_910585655.1 uncultured Lachnospiraceae bacterium | reverse complement strand
TAGGGAAGTTTGGAGAACTTTCCTATCATACAAAAAACAGCCGTCACAGACAAAAAGCACTGTGAAGACTGTTTCATTGTATCAAAGCCGATCCAAATAAATTTCCTTTTTTCCTAAAGGCTTTCTTGTGATTTCTATAAGAAAATCATACGAATTTCTGATAAGCGCCAGGAAGGCGTACTGTAAACAGGATACTTTCCTCTGCGCTTGTCACCTGAATACTGCCCTCATGCAGCTCGATGATTTCCTTGGCGATTGCCAATCCCAGTCCGGCGCCTCCGGTTGCAGAGGTACGAGAGGAATCCAACCGGAAGAACTGCTCAAAAACCCTCTCTAACTTTTCCTGTGGAATCACCTTTCCCCGATTGCGGATACAAATTTGGACATCCTTTCCCTGCGTCATCCCCTCTGGCTGTACAGTCGGTGTCGGAGCCTGCAAGGAAAGAGAAAGGAGAATCTCTGTCTGCGGATAGCTATAATTGACTGCGTTGCGGATCAGGTTATCAAACACCCGTTCCAGCTTATTCGCATCGCACAGCAGCCAGATTTCCGGAGTAATCTCCAACCGCCAGGAAAGCTTCTTTTCTAGCAGAATCGGCTGAAATTCATACGTGATCTGCTCTAACATCCGGCTTAGGTTCACCCGTTCCGGTTCTAATGTAAGAGCCGTTAAATTAAATCGGGTAATATCAAAAAATTCGTTGATCAAGTCCTCCAGACGTTCCGCCTTTTCCAACGCTATTCCTGTATAACGGACACGTAATTCCTGAGAAATCTGCGGCTCATCCTGCAACAACGTCAAATAGCCGATCACGCTTGTTAAGGGCGTCTTTAAATCATGCGCCAGATACACAATCAAATCATTTTTTCTCTGCTCCGCTTCCTTTGCCAGCATCGCATTCCGAAGAGCCTGTTCCCTTACCAAATTTAATTTATCTTGTATACTTTTCATCTGTTCCGGCAGCGCGACAGGCTCCTGTAAAGGCTGCGTCAGACGCTCTGCCACATTCATCACTTCGCCTAGATAGCGAAACGGAATCATAAAAAAACAATAAGTAATCACTCCCCAGCCCACGATTATCCCAAATATAATAAACAAAAACAAATTATCTTTTATCCGAATCAAGATCCGATAAACAGGGTTGGTATACTGCCAAACAAGGCTTTCACACAGCAGCCACGAAATCACAAGAAACAAAAAAAGCGCCGCCACAAATCCTGCCATCGCTAAAACATACCACACCATAAGCTGCTGCCCCATCTGCCGGAAGCTTCTTTGATTTTCTTTTTTATTCTTCAATCGTATACCCCACTCCCCAAACGGTTTTGATAAATTTCGGCTTTCTCGCCGGCTCGTGCATCTTATCCCGTATCCGGGCAATATGCGCCATTACGGTATTGTTATTATTCAAATATTTTTCTCCCCATACCGTTTCAAATAGCTGCTCTGAAGAAACTACCCTGCCTTTTTGCTCACATAAGTACCACAAAATATTAAATTCCAAAGGCGTCAATGCCAATTCTTTTCCATTTAAAGTGCATTTATGACTTTTTTTAGAAATATAAAGCCCGCGAACATCCAACTCCTGCTGCTCCTGCATTGCCGCAGATGCAGTCTCTTTTGATAGCCCCATCTGTATGCCGTTCTGCTCTCCCACGGCTTGCCCGTCAGCCGTCTGTTTCTGGATATTATAACGAATATAGCGGCGAAGCTGCGTTTTTACCCGCGCCACCAGCTCCAACGGATTAAACGGCTTTGTAATATAATCATCCGCTCCCAACGTCAGTCCTGTGATTTTATCCATATCCTCCACCTTTGCTGTCAGCATAATAATCGGGAACAAATGCTGCTCCCGAATCCGTTTGCAAAGCGTAAAACCATCCATATCCGGCAGCATGATATCCAGAATTGCCAGGCTGATATCCTCCTGTCCGACACAGGCAAGCGCCTCTGTCGCATTGTAAAATTTGTATACCTGATAACCGTCGTTTTTCAGGTAAAGCTCCACTAAATCAGCAATCGCACACTCATCATCCACGATTAAAATAGATCGGAAGAGCGTCGTGTAGGGAAAGA
>CAJUFW010000109.1:0-9515 GCA_910585655.1 uncultured Lachnospiraceae bacterium | reverse complement strand
GAGTAATGTGACTGGAGTTCAGACGTGTGCTCTTCCGATCTCATACTATTTCTCACTTCCAACTACTGCCGCTTCCTCTACCTGAACCACCCGATAACCCGCCGCCTTCCGCAGCCGGTTCATAATCGCCATCCCCAAAGCGCCCTCTCCAAAACATTCCGAATAAATCACGTCCACCTCTGCCTCATCAAATTTCCGCAGCACCTCAAACAGATGTCTGGCAATGCTCTCCTCGCTCTCTCTACTCCCTACAGACAGTACAACATCCGCCTGATACGCCTCTCTGGTCTGTTCCGTTGCCAAAACACCGAGTCTCTTCCCTTCCTGCCGTTTCTTTTTTGCCTCCTGATTGATATAAGAAACGACTGCCTGACTGCTTCCCTCGCAGAGAAACATCTCCGCTTTCGGCGCATAATGGCGGTACTTCATCCCCGGCGCCTTCGGTTTTAGATTGGGTTCTGGCTGCGCCGCCATAATCACCGGATCCAACAGCACCTCCCCTACTACCTCCTCCAACATTTCTTTGGTAATATAGCCCGGACGTAACATCATTGGTTTTTCTCCTGTTACATCGACAATCGTCGATTCCAGACCGACACCTACTGCCCCTCCGTCTACAATACAATCAATCCGCCCTTCCATATCCTCCCTTACATGAGCAGCCGTTGTCGTACTTGGTCTGCCGGAAAGGTTTGCGCTCGGCGCCGCTACCGGAGTACCTGCAGCCTCTATCAAAGCTAGCGCCAGCGGATGTTTTGGCATCCGTACAGCCACCGTATTCAACCCTCCTGTCGTTCCCTCCGGCACACAAGCCGCCTTTGGAAAAATCATCGTCAACGGTCCCGGCCAAAACCGTTCCGCCAGTCGAAGCGCTATCTTTGGTATCTCCCGTACGATTCCAGACAGATCTTCCATTCTGGCAATATGAAGGATCAGAGGATTGTCCGACGGTCTTCCCTTCGCCTCATAAATCCGGGCTGCCGCTTCGGTATTAAGACCGTCTGCTCCCAGCCCGTAAACAGTTTCTGTCGGGAACGCCACCAAACCTCCCTCTCTCAATATCCGCGCCGCCTCTTTTATCCCCGGATGCTGTTTTAACTCCTGTGTCTGTTTTTCCAATGCCTGTTTTTTATCGGAGGTTTCTTTGAGCCAGTCTGTCAGTGATATCCATTTTGTTTCCATCCTTATCCCCTTTTCTTTTCTATACTCATGCCAGCGGGCGTGCCGCATTCAACCGTACTTTAATCCGCAGCCAGTCTCCTTCCAGATCCGCTTCTACGCTTCCTCCCATTTTTTCAGCCAGTTCCTTTACAATAAACAGTCCCAGCCCGGAAGAACCTTTGCGTCTGGAAAAGTCCGCCTTGTAAAACCGATCAAAAATCTGTTTTGGATCCGGCGCGCTGCCTTCGGCTATTCGGTTTTCAAACGTCAGGCAAAGACTTTGTTTGGCTTCGCCGCTTTGCCGAATCACCAGGTTTCCCCTTCCATGCACCAGGGCATTTTGAATCAGGTTGTGGAACATACGCCGCAGACACTCTTCATCTGCCCAGATACGAACGCCTTCAGATTCCCATTCTACCTCCGGTTCCATCCCTTTTTCCTCAAAACGATGATAACATCCAATCAGACAGTCGCTAAGCAGCGGCAGCACCTGGATTTCCTGTATCATTGGTTCAAATTCCTCACTCGTCAGCTTCGTATATAAAAATAATTCCTCTAACATATCCCCTAATTCCTTCAGCCGCCCCTTTGCAGTCTGGAGATAGCGTATTCGCCGCTCTGGTTCCTGGCACTCCTCCGCTAATTGTACATAGCCTGCCGCCCCGGTCAGCGGAGTACGGATGTCATGCGCCAAACTGGTGATATTTTGCTTTAATTGCCGCTCCGCCTTATCATATTGCTGTCTCTCCTGTCTCCATTGCCGTCCCAGCTCATTTAATTTTCTGCATAGCGCCAGCACTTGACGCTGCCTTCCCTGCACTCCCAGCTCGATCTGGCTTCCGCAGCAGATTTCCTCTAGCTGCTGTCTTAGCGAACGCAGTTCCCGCAGAATTCCAATATAACGGATCAACAGTATCAGACTGATACTGCCCAACAGTGCCAACGCCATGCTTCTGCCTCCTTCCTTTGTCAAACCACCCAACTATCCTGTTAAATATCCTGTTTTTTAAGCGTTATCCCAGATAATATAGTATAAAGCACCAGGAAGCCTATCCCTACTGCATACACCGATAAATCCTGCAGGGAAGCATACTGATTAGGTCCTTCAGACAAACTTAAATACATCGAATACTTCAGCCAGTCTGCCGCATGGAACAAATTCAAAATTCCATATAGCGGCATTATCAGCAGCCCGCCGCCAAGGAGTACTACAGACAAGGCTCCTACCGCTACACTCCTTGTCAACACACAAAGCAAAAGAATCAAGGCGCAATAAGCCGTCGTCAGCAGCCACGACCAGGACAGATAAAATATCACATCCCCAAACGCCGTATACGGCACCATTCTTCCGCAGATCTCATTTAACAGCAGGACAAAAAGAAATTGCAAACTCAGATATAAAAAATTCACAATAGCCGCCGCAATCAGCTTGCTTCCTATATAACTCCAGCGGTTTTGATGCAGTGCCATAATATTTTTGATAAAACCGCTCTGGTAATCGGAGCAAAGAAAAAGCATCAGCCAAATCCCCAGCAGTATACTATACATTCCGCCATTCATTCCAATCTGTCGGAAAAAGGTCACAAAATCTATATCCTCTAACATCTGAGCAGCATTTTTTGACTCCTCTAAGGTAATCATAGTAATCCGCACAGATGTTTTCTGTCCCTCCGGCGTCATCATCAACCATATTAGGGCAACTGCCATCACGCACATCGCCAACATCAATCCAAAACAAACATAAACCGAAATACTTTTTCTTATCCGGTACAAATCCATACGTAATAAATTAAACATGCTGTTCCCCTCCTACATAATCCAAGAAATAGTCTTCCAAATCCATATGGTGAAACCCCGACGCATACACGGATATTTGCTGTTCCACCAGATGTTGGTTTAACTTTGAACCGTCTATCGAACCATAGATCCGAATCGTTCTCGCGTCAAACACCTCCGCCTGTACTTCCGGAAAATATTCCCCAATCACGGGTAATGCACGCTGTACATCATGAACCTCTACCTGATAATAGTTCTGGCATTTTTCTTCTAATTCCTCTCTTGTCACCTGCTCTGCCAGCTCACCGTTTTGAATAATCCCATAGTGCGTGGAAATCTTACTCAATTCCCCTAAAATATGAGAGCTTACTATTATGGTTTTTCCTTCCTCCTGAAGCTGCAGCAAAAGCTGACGCAGATCTCGAATCCCCTCCGGATCTAATCCGTTTAACGGTTCGTCTAATAGGAGCAGATCCGGGTTTCCCAAAAGCGCCATTGCTACTCCAAGCCGCTGCTTCATTCCCATGGAAAAATGCTTTATTTTCTTTTTTCCGGTATCGGACAGACCGACTGCCTCCAATACCTGATCCACTCCCCTCTCGTCGGGAAGCCCCATACATTTTGCCTTCATCACCAGATTCTGCCTGGCAGTCATATTAGGATATAAGCCTGCTGCTTCCACTAATACGCCGATCCGTCTGCGAACTGCTCCATTCTCTATTGACTTTCCAAACAGACGGATTTCCCCCTCGGTCGGCTTCGCCAACCCTGTCACCAGTTTTAACGTCGTAGATTTTCCTGCGCCATTCCGTCCGATAAAGCCGTAAATCGCGCCCTCCGGCACCTGAAGATTCAGACGCTTTATAACCTCCCGATTGCCATACCGCTTTGTCAGACAGACGGTTTCTACGACATAAGCTTCTTTTTTGTTTTGCATTCTCTTTCTCTCCCTTCCTGATATCGCTTTTTGCCGTGTTTGTCAGATGGTTTCTTCCATCTGTTTTCAGTATACTATCAGAGGTTTTAAAAAGCGTTCAGAAAAGGTTAAGAAAGTTTAAAGCCCATTCCCCAGACTGTTTGAATATATGTATCCGTGCCGCTCCTTTTTAATTTTGCCCGGATATTGCTGATATGCACGTTAATGGTTTTGTCTTCTGCCAAATATTCCTCTCCCCAGGCATACTCATAGATCATCTGCTTGGTAAACACCCGCCTTGGATTTCGGATAAGCAGCTCCATAATTAAAAATTCATGCCGGGTCAGTTCAATCAACTCCCCCTCTGCCGTCATTTCCTGCGTATCTGGATTCAGCGTCCATGATTTATAAGTATAAACGTTTTGCGAGCTTTCTATTCTTTCTCTATCTACAGAGTCAGAAGCAGTATTGCTCTCTCCGCTCTCTCCACCCTCTCTCTGCCTGTCCCTGCGCCGTAGCTGTACCTGTATCCGTACTAACAGCTCCGGCAGGTCAAACGGTTTGCATATATAGTCCTCGGCTCCTGCCGACAATACCTCTACCTTACTGTCCAAACCACTTTTTGCAGAGAGTACGATAACCGGCGCCTTTTTGGCAAAGAGGGAAACCAACTCCTCTCCGGCAATTCCCGGCAGCATCAAGTCCAACAGCACCAGGTCAAATTTTTCTATCTGGAATAAAAGCTTTCCTTCGCTGCCGGAATAAGCCTGCGTACAGGAATACCCCTGCCCCTCCAGGTATTCCCGAATCATCTGGTTGTTTTCTGCGTCGTCTTCTATGATTAGAATTTTTGGCATCTGGCTTCTCCCTTACTTTCTGATGTTCTGTCGTCATACTACAGCCTAATATAGCACACTGTTTCTTTAAGAGCAACAGTCATTTATCCTGCCAGCAACATTTTCGGAGAAATTCGTTTTACCCTCCAGGAAAGTAAGCATGCCACTGCAAATGCAAATAACACCAATCCTACTCCGGCAGCTACTACAAATCCTACCGGCACAAAAAAAGTACACTTTACAATCCCGATTCCTTCTAAAAACAGGGCAATCAGCGGATTGATCAAGATGCTGCTGACGACCAGCCCTACGACTGTAGCGCCAATCATCGCCGGGAGAAAGGACAGTGCGGTCAGCAGCATCAACTGTCTGCTTTTAAAGCCTAACGCCTTTAAAATTCCATACTCCTGCTTTTTCCTTCCCAGCATCAGCCGTACCAGCAAATACAGGACAAATACAATCACAATCATGCTCAATACCAAAATCGCGAGGACAATGATCGTCATCAAGGAAATATAAACGGCACTTGCCCCTTCTATGGTTGTTTTAATGTTAATCGTCATATTGACATCTCTTTCAAACTCCTCTTTTATTTCTTTATGAAACTGTTCTATATCTGTCCCTTCTGCTAAATTCAGATAATAGCTGACATTCTGCAGCTCTCCCAGCCGCTCATAGCCCTCCTTTGTCATCAGGCAATCCTTTCCCAAATTGTTTGTCACCTGAGTAAACCCAGAGATCAGATAATTCGCTTTGCTTCCGCCGGTGCTGATCCAAATCTCATCTCCTATCTGCAATCCCCTTTCCTTTGCGTACTTTGCCGCTATCGCCATTTCATTTTCATACTTTGGAAACCGTCCTTCCAATACGACGTTCTGATTATTTACCCTAGAAAAATCGTCTGAAATCGTCGCCATCAAATCCAGCCCACCTACCTCGCTGACGGTTAAAGAATGATACAAGTAGCTCTTTTCCACCTGCCAATCGGCTTCCAGTTTTTCTAAAAGGGCTTCCTCCGCCCCCACATTCACATTGATACAGCTATCCGCTGTCTCTCCTACGATCATATTTAAAAACGGTGTCATATCCAATATCATGTTTTCTGCCATTACTCCGGAAAATACCACTACCAAAGAAAGCACCAGCATAGTAATACAAACGGTTATCGTATGCTTAAGACCGGAACAGGTATTTTTTAAGGCAAGCGCTATCAAAATCGGCAGTCTCCCACGATCTAACGGAACATGGTTCTTCCTGAAATTGTGCGTCAAAAGCCCTTGCCGGAGCGCAACAATTGGTTCTATCCGCCCTATCCGCCACGCCGAACATACGACTACCAGCACGACGGCTCCGCCTAGTAATACCAGCGTCAACAAAAACGGAACCGGTAAAAACCGAAGCTCATAGGGAATGCCGGTCTGGGAAATCATCATCGTATTGACAAAAGGAAACAGACCATAGGAAATCCCAATCCCTGCCAGGGCAGACAGAAGGGAAACACCCAAAAACTGCAGCAGTAAGGAGCTAATCAACTGACGTCCTGTATAGCCTATCGCCTTTAACGTACCAAGGTTTTTCATATTTTCCTGGATATAATAAAGAATATTAGACGCTATTACCACCAGAGCAATCAACAGAATCAGAAATGCCATCGCGCTGATTACCCCCGCACAAATCATTTGGGAAATATAACGGGAACTGGTTACAAGCGTATAAGAATTGCTTACCATACGGGCAGTCGGATAACGAGCCGATACCGCGCTTTTTAAGCTGCTCTCATAGTTCTCGCTTTCCCCCTTTTCCCACAGACGCACGGCGCAGAAGGTCGCCCCTGGCGCATAGCCTGATTCCTCTAACTTCTGGTACTGATCTTCTGTCAATAGTATTTCGCATATCGTACAGTTATGAGAGCCTGCCATCATACTGTTAAAAAAACCACATACTGTATACGTAAGCCGCTCACTCCCAATCCAAATGGATATCGTTTTTCCAAGGGCGATATCTTCCGACTGATAAAGCAGCGGTAAATAGATACCACTCTTTACTCCGTCCTTTCCTTCCCATTCCTCCACGATTTCCACTCTGCCAATCGGAGCCTGCAAAGCCGCCTCTTTTTCCAAAATCACCAGCTCCGAATTGATTTCCCCGCCTTGGTAGTTAAATTTCCCTACCATATGCAGAGCAGGCTTTAGGAAGGTTTCCGCCGTACGCGTATCTGCTTCTAACGTCTCTGATAAAAAGCTACGCAACGCAGCCTCCCCTTTAGCCTCCTCGTCCACTACCAGAATCACATGCTCTGCATGAAGCTCATCATGACGGCGGTCAAAATTCTGCTTATAATCCAGACTTAACATCAGCCACAGATGCAGCATGACGGCTGCCAACAACATCAATACGACAATCGCGACGGTTTGCCCCTTCGCTTTATGCAGATACGAACGAACCAAAAGAAGCTCTTTTTTCATGCTACCACCCCATTTCCGCTAAAAAGTCTGAAAGCATGTTCCGTCTTGCCGGATCGCCGTGCTGATACTTTCCTAAATGGCATTCACCCAAAACCACTCCATCCTTCAAATACAAAATCCGGTTTCCACGTCTGGCAGAACGCATATCATGCGTCACCATTACCACGCCCTGTCCCTGTTCATGAAAGGCGGTCAGTGTATCAAGAACATCCAGCCCTGTCTTGGAATTTAAGGCTCCGGTCGGTTCGTCGGCAAACAGAAGCTCCGGCTTGTTGATAAGCGCACGGACAATTCCTACTCTCTGCGCCTCCCCGCCGGAAAGCTGCGCCGGAAACTTCCGCTGGGTCTCCTCGGAAATACCGACCGAGGCGAACAGCTCTTTTGCCTGCCGTACTAACGCCTTTTTATCCTTTTGCAGCAAAAGCCCTGCCGAAAGCACATTGTCCATCACCGACATTCCATCCATCAAATAAATCTGCTGAAATACAAACCCACAGTGCCTGCGCCGAAACACAGCCAGCGCGTCCTGGTTTAGCTTTGAAATCACCGTATCGCCGAATGTAATCGTACCAAGAGAGGGCGTATCCATCCCGGAAAGCGCATACAATAACGTTGATTTCCCCGCTCCGCTTGCACCCATAATCACCGTAAAATCACCTTCATACAGCTCTAGGTCGATATTTTTTAAGACATGCTGCATCGCTCCGCCGCTCGAAAAGGATTTGCTTAACTGCTCTGCTTTTAATACTACCTTTTTCACTCTTTTCCCTCCATGTTTTCTGGATATTTTTTACTTGCAGTTTCAGTATAGCCTTCCAATTCTTAATTGTCTTTAGAAAATCCTTAACCAATTCTTAAATAATTTGCCTAAAATATGCGGTTTTCAGGGCTTTTTTGTTACCAATTTGTTACTAACGGTGCGTTATAATAAATGTGCATTCAAATTTTTCTGTTTTACGATTTAATTATTTAATACGCAAAAGAATTGACAATAATCTCTCTTATGTGCTATACTTAGCTTGTCGGTTACAATAGACCGCGGATTGAAGTGTTAGTAAAGGCAATTGAGGATCCAAGCCTGCAAAGGCAGCTAGCTTGTTAGCTAGCTGCCTTTGTTTTGCTCTCTTTATATTCGCTTATAAGCCGCCTTAGAAGCAATCCTACACTCTCTTTGTTATCGATCCAAAATCCTGCTTCCGTGTGCCGCTCTATGCCGCTTTGTAAAATCTCTTCCATTTCATCTGGCGTGATGGCTGGTTTTGGCGCTTCTGGCTTGCTTAACATTTCTCTGGCTACTTCGATCTCCTTTTCGATCTGTTCAATCCATTCTAGGCGGATTGTCGTCGCCCAGTCAACCTGTTTTTCCGAGCCGGATAACATCGGCAATCCCATCTGTTCGGATACCTCAGCAGCCTCCCGATTCGCTTCGTTTCTTTCGACCTGCCTACACTCTGGACAAAAACTAGAAAAGTGCTTGTCCGCTTTCTTTTGACGATCCTCGCTTTTCCCAACAATATTTACTCTCCCTGCATGTCCGCAGGCATATGTTCCGTTGTACCACATACTTTTCTCTTCCTTTCTCTACATTTTTGTATCCTTTTGGCATTTTCTGATTGATTTATCCTGTAATATGGCTTAACTGCTGGCAAATAGCTTTCGACGATTTTTTTATTTAAAGATAGCTTTTCGGCTATTTCCTTCACATTCATTCCGCCTGCTGCCAACTTTAAAATCTTTTCATGAGTTTCGTTTATGATAATCCCTTCAGACGACAGGATTTTTCTTGCTCTATATTGAGAGCATTTCAGTTCCCGTGCCGTCCCCTTAATCGTCCCTGTTTTGCTAAAGGCTGCTATAAAATCTTTTGCATCCATTTTTTAAGCCTTCCTTTTATTTCCTTTCTTGCAGGGGCGGGATTCCGCCCCTGCTTTGTGCTGCTACTTTGCTACGCTTCTTTGATGGTAGTATCCGAGTTGGAAACTGCCTAACTGTTCTGGGTTCATCCGTTCCGGATATTCCTCCATCTCTAGCCTGTCATGGAGCTTTGCAATTTCCATCTCTAACGCTTCAAATTCCTCTTTTTTGCCATCCTCCAGCCCTCTGGTATTCGCTTGTATCTGCTGTGCCAGGTTCGCAAGTTTTAAGGCTGTTCCCTCCTGTATATCCAAAAGGATTTTTTCCACCAAATCACTAGTCCCGGTTAGCTTCCCCTCTTTTTCCCGGTAAGCTACTATCCTGCCTAATGTGTAATATGGGTTTTTAGATTCTTTTTGTAGAGCCATTTTTTCACCCTGCGGCTATGCCGCCCTTTCTTTTTATATTGATTTTCTCTTTACTATCTGCTATACTTCTTTTTACAGT
>CAJUFW010000108.1 GCA_910585655.1 uncultured Lachnospiraceae bacterium | reverse complement strand
CAAGTGACGTTATTCTGAAACAAATCTGTGAAAAGTTTGGTCTGACAGAAGAAACTGCAGAAACTTACTTAAAAGAAATATGTTAAATATTTTAGACAGAGCATTTTTTGTGTTCTGTCTGAAATAATATTACGAGATTTTTGCACTTAAGGTTGATATGGAGAGCCGTATCATACCTAAGTGCGACATTTTGAAGATAGCAAGGGCATGAAATGTACAGGGCTTGGATGGAGGAAAGGGGGAAAGTTATGCCAGTAATAAAAGGGCTGGAATGGGCGTTTGACACAGTTGCATCTACATATGAAAAACTTCGCCCCGGATATACGGATGATCTTTACTAAAGACAGGATGCAGCTTAACAGCGGTGGAATATGGAGAGAACTTCTCAAAATTGTGTAAAAAAAAGTTTAGAGAATATAAAAATTTTTCGGTTATCACGGAGAAGTTTGAAAATGTCTCGTTTCCAGAAGAGATTGGGTATACAAAAGTTTATGCTATGTTGAAACCTGGAGGAGCTTTTGCAAGATTTGCCAATCATCCATATCGGGATAAGGGCAATCCTATCCTTTCAACGGAAATAGATAAGCTATATTCCAAATATTATTATGCTTACTATGGCAAGGATATAAAAAAGGAAACGGAATATAGCGAAGAACAAGCCATTCATAGAGCTAAACTTGCAGCTTGCAAGAAAGCCGTAAAGCATTAGGGAAACATCCTATCATAAGGGAAGAGGGAGCGGTGAAATGAAGATAGAGGATAAAATAGATACAAATTTCAGAGGAACGATCTATATCGTACAAGATGGGAGAGTTTTATACGAAAGAGAACATGGATATGCAGATATGCCAAACAAAACCGCGAATACGATAGAAACCAGATATGCCAGCGCATCCGCAGGAAAGGTATTTGTTGCAGTTGGTATTTTACAGTTGATCGAGCAGGGAAGAATCGCTTTTGAGGATACGATAGGCGCGTTGCTTGAGATACCTTTACAAAAGATAGATAAGGAAGTAACTATCAGACAGCTCTTAACTCATACGTCGGGTGTTCCGGATTATTTTGATGAAAGCGTTATGGAAGAGTATGAGGAATTGTGGACGGATTATCCGAATTATAAAATCAGACACAACCAGGATCTGCTTCCGCTTTTTCTTCATAAACCGATGATGTATCCCAAAGGTGAAAAATTTCAGTATAACAATTCCGGGTATGTGCTGCTGGCGATGATCCTAGAAAAAGTGACGGGAATGTATTTTGACCAGTACTTAAAAGAACATATTTTTGAACCCTGTGGAATGGAGGCAACCGGTTATTATGAATTGGATAAGCTGCCGTCTGGATGCGCCAATCACTATATTTACTGTCCTGATACGAAGGACTATCGTACCAACATATTTTCGGTCGATGCAAAAGGAACCGGCGCGGGTGGAGCATTTATTACGGTAAAAGACATCGTTCGCTTTTGGACGAAGTTGGTGGAAGGAGAGCTGATTTCAAAAGAGCTTGTGTCAGAAATGCTTTGTAAGCAGAGCGGAGATGGGGGCGACGCAGAAGAGGGATATTATGGTTACGGCGTGTGGATAATTGATTCCCCAACCGGTAAAGATCTGGCATATATACAAGGCTGCGATCCGGGAGTGAGCTTTCTCTCCGAGTATAACCCAAATAATGGTATGATTTCAGTTCTGGTAAGCAATTATGGGGATAATGTCTGGGGGGAAATGAGAAAAATAAGAGAAGTTTTTTATTAGGAGACATTGTGCTTAGAAAGGAATCTATATGATACATAACATCGCATGGAAAGACCGAACCCAAACGGTTTCCTGTTATCTGCCGGAGGATTCTCTGCCGGAAAAGGCTGCCGTAACAGAGCTTTATCAGATGACCGAGCTGGAGGAAACTTTAAAAAAGCTGGCTGCCGTACCAGGAATTTTTCAGGGAGAACAACCGCGGATAGAAGATATAATCGTGACACCGGATTTTCATAAAGGAGCCGGAATCCCAATCGGAACAGTGATGATGACAAAGGGCTTTGTCGTTCCTCAGGCTATGGGGAATGATATTAACTGCGGAATGCGGTTTTATACAACGGATTTGCAGGAGGAGCAGATTGTAGAAAAGCTTCCAGCCTTAATGAAAAAAATCCGTCATCTGTTCTTTGAAGGCGGCAGGCAGATCCCAATGACCGGCAGGCAGCGGCAGGCGTTGTTTCGGAATGGCTTAATGGGACTTTTAGAGACGTATCGGGATGGTAGAGAGAGCGGACTGTGGCGGTATTACCAGCCGGAGGTACAGGAAAAATGGCTGGGTCGTACCAGGTTTTGTGGAAGTTTGAGGGCAGAGGCTACGGAAGGGTTGGAGGATTTTATCGGCGATTATGAGCAACTGACTTATGACGATCAGATTGGGACAATCGGCGGCGGCAACCATTTTCTGGAGGTACAGCGGGTAGCCGAGCTTTATGACGGTCAGACGGCAAATGCCTGGAAGGTGAAAAAAGGTGCGGTAGTGGTGATGCTTCATGCAGGTTCTTTAACGATTGGTCATCACAGCGGTTTGCTGAACCGAAAGCTTTGCCAGGAGAGTTATCCGGCAGGACTGTCCCACCCGGAACATAAACTCTATCCTTTACCAGAGGAGGGAGGAAGAGCGGATATATGGAACCGGTTTTGGTCAGCCACCGCCAATGCCGTTAATTTCGGCTTTGCCAACCGTCTGTTTCTTGGTTTTATGATAGAGGCAGCTTTTACCGAAATAGTGGGAGAATGTGAGATGGAATTACTCTACGACGCTCCGCATAATTACATTTGCAAAAAGGAGATTGCAGGAGAGACTTATTATCTTCATCGGAAGGGCGCTTGTCGTGCGGGCGGCTGTGAGGAAATGGTTGGTACGGAGTTTGCCTATTATGGCGAACCGGTGATGATTCCTGGCTCAATGGGGAGTTCCAGCTATTTGCTCCGCGGACTGGGGAATCCGGAAGCGTTGTGGAGCGCCAGTCATGGCGCCGGGCGGAAAAAGTCCCGTGGAGAGGCAATCAAGGGAAACGAAGAGGAATTTCGTCGGTTTATGGAGCGGTTTCATATTATTACGCCACTTGACCCGGATCGTCAGGATGTAAAGGGCAGAGCGGATATTTTACAGAAATGGGAAGAAACGATTCGGGCGGAGGCGCCGTATGCGTATAAGGATATCGATCAGGTGATCGCGGTACATACCGCGCACCAAATGGCAGCTCCGGTAGCCAGACTGGAACCGATTTTTACAGTAAAGATGTAAAGGATTTGACAAAATAAGCTGGAGGGGGATATGAAAGAACAGATAGAACAAACCAGAGAATATTATATCCGACAGCAGTTGTGTTTGAAGGAGCAAATCGATACCATTCATACGATAAAAATAGAAGAAATCCAGCGGATAGCCGGAGTGGATTTGGCTTATTGGAATACGGAGGATGGGAAGGAATATGCCGTCTGCTGTATCGTAGTACTGGATTATAAAACCAGAGAGGTCGTGGAGCGACGGTATTATGTGGATGAGGTATCGGTTCCTTATATTCCTGGCTGTCTGGCTTTTCGAGAGCTGCCGCTCTTTTTTCAGGCAAAGGAGTTGTTAGAGGAAGAGCCGGATTTGTATGTTTTTGACGGCAACGGGTATCTGCATCCAAGAAATATGGGAATTGCCACACATGCAGGAATTTTGCTAAAAAAACCAAGCATAGGAATAGCAAAAACCTATTACAAAGTGGAGAACGTGGATTTTACCATGCCGGAAAACGAGGTCTTTGCCTATGAGAATATCATGGTGAAGGGAGTTGTGTATGGCAGAGCGGTACGCACGCAAAAAAATGTAAAACCGATTTTTCTTTCGGTAGGAAATAAAATCCGGTTAGAAGAAGCAATGGAAATAGTCAGACATATGGTGACAAAAGAAAGCCATATTCCGCTGCCGACCAGGCTGGCAGATTTGATGACGCATGAGATAAGGAGCGAAAAAAGAAAATGAATCGAAAAGACGTCTTTCAATGGATAAAGAAGACATATGGAACAGAGCCGGATTATCCTTGGAACGATAGAAATGCTGTATGGCGGCATAAAGATAATTGTAAATGGTTTGGAATCGTGTTAAAAGTTAGTCGGAAAACATTAGGCTTAGCAACAGAGGAAGGAATTCCAGATGATGTAGATGTGCTGAATGTCAAAGGTGATCCGAATTTAATCGGTGCGCTACGGGAGAAAAAGGGATTTTTACCAGCGTATCATATGAACAAAGAAAACTGGATTTCAATTTTGTTGGATGATACAGTACCAGAGGAGGAAATCAAAAGTTTGATTCGATTCAGCTATCAACTGACAGAAACAAAATGTAGAAAATGATTGAAAATAGTTCGCTTTCCGGCTATAATAAACACAAAGTACCAGATCGGATATTGGTCGGATAAGGGAGGGAAGCGCATGAGACATAAAAGGATTGTCCGTATGAGACAGGAAGCAGCCAGACGGAGAAAGGCAGACCAGAAAGAAGACGCTTATTTAAAACGAATTTGTGCAAAAGCTTCTACCAAAGATAAAATTGTCAAAAGACCCCGAAAGCCGGCAGGATTTCGGGGGGAAGACAGCAGAGGGCTTTATTATGACAGGCATTACAGGGGGAGCGGAAGCTACTGGGGCAGTGGAAGCTATCGATTCGGAAGCTTGCTTCGCGGGAGTTACCGGAGCAGCTATCGGAGCAGCGGGAGCTTTTCAAATGGAAGCGACGGAGGCGCGTTTGGTCTGGAACTAGGTGGGTATGGTCTGCATTTGATATAAAGGCTTATAAGCTAGAAGGGATACGCGTATGATAACAGCATTTCATTCCTTTTGGTCAAAGCCAAATCGAATAAAAAATAATGGAGCGGTAATAATTCCTGATTTTGAACTGCTGGTGATGGTATTGTCTGCTTTAACATGGCAGAGTATCCAGGGACCGATTCGGATGATCACCGATTCCGAGGGAGCGGAGTTTTTGGCAGGTCAGGGCTTATCCGGGCTTTGGAGCGAGCCGCCGGACTGCAGCCTGGATGCGATTCCGCCGGAGCTTGACGCCTTTTTGTTTTGGGCAGCCGGAAAACTGGTGGCGTTACAGACGATGGAGTGTCCTTGCGTGATGCTGGATACAGATATGATCATATGGAAGAACCTGGAACCTTTATTGGGAAGTCACGTAATAGCGGCGCATGAGGAAGAGCTGATGCCGGACATCTATCCGGATCCGGCGTTATTTGCGTTGCAGGAAAATTATACGTTTCCAAGGGAGTGGGATTTTACCAGGAAAGCCGCCAATACCGCTTTTTTGTATATGCCGGATAGAGAATTAAGAGATTATTACGTAAAGTCTGCCCTGACCTTTATGGAAAGTCTGGATCGACAGGAGATGGATCCGACGGTATCTATGTGTTTTGCAGAGCAAAGGGTTCTGCCGATGTGCGTCCAGGCAAAGGGCGGGGCATTAGAGTTCCTGCTGGATGCAAAAGAACTTGACGCACAGGATTTTGTCACCCATCTTTGGGGCTATAAGCGTCTTTTGCTGGAATCTGAGACAGAGCGGGAGCAATTTTGCCGCCGCTGTATGAGGCGGATTGCCTTGGACTATCCCGAATGGGCAGAGCAGTTGAAAAAAAGCCCGTTATTGGCTAGGTATGGAAAAGAAGCCCTCCGGAAGCGCTAGGACAGAATAATAAAGCGATTATTTGTATTTTCAGGTTGGAAAAGCACGCAAACTGTCCCACGTTCATAAGATGAAAGTAGATTTGGGCGTGGAGGTTTTTGTGTTGAAGTCTTTTCCGAAACCTTTGACGGCAAAAGAAGAAAGCATACTGTTGGAAGAGATGTGTGTAAGTCCGGATGCTTCCACGACGGAGTTGATTCGGTCAAAAGAAGCGAGGGACGAATTGATCGAACGAAACCTCCGCTTGGTAGCACATATTGTAAAAAAGTACAGCCATACAGACCGGGATATGGAGGATCTGATTTCTATTGGGACAATCGGGCTGATCAAGGCGGTAGATACCTATAATGCTGGAAAAGGAATTCGTTTGGCTACCTATGCTTCTCGCTGTATTGACAATGAACTGCTGATGATGCTCCGCAGCAGCAAAAAGCGTGCCAAGGATGTTTATTTGTCTGAACCGATAGGGGCTGATAAAGAGGGCAATGAAATCAGCCTGCTGGATATCTGTACGGCTCCGGAGGTAGACATTGTAGAGGATATGGCGTTACGGGAGGATATTAAAAAACTGTACGGCTATGTCAACGACACTCTGACGGAACGCGAGAAGGAGATTATCTGGATGCGATACGGACTGGGAAACGGCAGGGAGATGACGCAGCGGGAGTTAGCAGAACAGCTCTACATTTCCAGGAGCTATGTGAGCAGGATTGAGAAAAAGGCGCTCCATAAGCTGCGGGAGAAGTTTGAGCAGGGGTAGGCGGAATTATTGGAGAAAAGTGGATAATGAGATGGAGTCGATTCAAATGTAAGGGACTGAATGGACTTCATCTCATTTTATTTGAATGAATACACGATGGGGAGGGTATATTTCATAAAAGATGGTGGGAAAACAGAGATGACGTGAGTAAGACTTTGTAAAAAAACATTGCCTAATGGGGCAGATTTTGGTATACTAATAGTAACATGTCAGCTACAGAAAAATCCATGGTTCAGGTCGGCAAAGGAACACTGTCCTGCCCATGGAGCAGTCAGATTCCGTAACAGACATAAGCCCAATATCGGGCTTGGAACGGTCCCTTTAGGACGGTTCTAATAGAAGACTGAAAGGAGAAAAAAACATGGATTATCGGGAGAGATACCAGGAATGGTGTGAGAGCGGAGATTTTGACGAGGCGACAAAGAAGGAGTTAGAGGGAATCCGGGGAGACGAGGAGGAAATCAAGGATCGTTTTTACCAGGATCTGGAGTTCGGTACGGGCGGTCTGCGTGGTGTAATCGGAGCCGGAACCAACCGTATGAATCTCTATACGGTTGGCAGGGCGACTCAGGGCTTGGCAGATTATATCAAGGAACAGCATGGAGAGGACAAGGGAGTAGCCATCGCTTACGATTCCCGGCATATGTCACCGGAATTCAGTGATGCCGCTGCGCTTTGCCTGGCTGCAAACGGGATCAAGGCGTACCGTTTTGAATCTCTGCGCCCGACACCAGAGCTGTCCTTTGCCCTGCGGGAATTAGGCTGTATTGCCGGGATCGTTGTAACCGCCAGTCATAACCCGCCACAGTACAACGGCTATAAGGTGTATTGGGAGGACGGCGCACAGGTAACGGCTCCAAAGGATGAAGAGATCATCCGTAAGGTCAACCAGACCGAATTTTCCATGATCCGCACGATGGATCGGGAGGAAGCAAAGAGCAAGGGGCTGTACATAACCATCGGCAGCGAAATTGATGATAAGTATATGGACGCCCTGAAAAAGCAGGTATTGAATCCGGAGCTGATAAAGAAGCATGGAAAGGATTTAAAGATTGTCTACAGCCCGTTCCACGGCACCGGGAATGTCCCGGTAAGAAGAATTCTTTCCGAACTGGGATTTGAAAACGTTTATGTCGTACCAGAGCAGGAGCTGCCGGACGGTGATTTTACAACGTTAGATTATCCGAATCCGGAAGATAAAAAAGCATTTAAGCTGGCTTTGGAACTGGCTGCTAAAGTAGATGCCGATCTGGTGTTGGCGACCGATCCGGACGCAGACCGCCTTGGTGTCTACGCAAAGGATTCCAAGACCGGAGAATACATGGTCTTTACCGGTAATATGTCGGGTATGCTGATCTGTGAATACATTTTGTCCCAGCGGAAGGAACGCGGTTTGTTAAAGGACGACAGCGCCTTGATTAAGACGATTGTTTCTACCAATATGGCAGACAAGGTAGCACAAGCGTATGGGCTTAATTTGATCGAAGTGCTGACTGGCTTTAAGTTTATCGGAGAACAGATCAAGAAATTTGAGGATACCGGAAAGGGAACCTATGAATTTGGTTTTGAAGAGAGCTATGGCTGTCTGGTAGGAACTCATGCCAGAGATAAGGACGCGATTGTTGCCGTTATGTGTCTGTGCGAAGCCGCTGCTTATTACGCAGAGCAGAATATGACGTTGTGGGATCAGATGATTGCGATTTATGAGAAGTACGGATACTTTAAAGAAGGACAGTATACGATGACCTTAGCGGGCGCAGACGGTGCAGCCGAGATCAAGGCTATGATGGAAAAGCTGCGTCAGGATGCTCCAAAGAAATTAGGCTGCTATGAAGTATTAGAAAGCCGCGACTATGCTCGTGACGTGGTAGTAAATACCAAAACCGGAGCAACAGGAACCACAGGCTTACCAAAATCCAACGTACTTTATTTTGCCTTAGAGGACGACGCATGGTGCTGCGTCCGTCCGTCTGGTACCGAACCGAAGATCAAATTTTATGCTGGTATTAAGGGAACTACGTTAGAAGATGCCGATCAGAAGCTGGGCGCTCTGTTAGAGGCGCTGGAGCATTTGGCTTAATAGTAGATAAGCCAAGTAAACTCAGAGCTACAAAATTTTAATAAGGAGGGACGATATATGAAGCTAACGTTTATCGGAGCGGATCATGAAGTGACAGGAAGTTGCCATTTTTTAGAGGCTTGCGGAAAATATATGCTGGTGGATTGTGGAATGGAGCAGGGCGAGGATGTGTTTGAGAACGCAGAGTTGCCTGTTCCGGCAGCGCGGATTGATTATGTGCTGCTGACCCATGCCCATATCGATCATACGGGTATGCTGCCGAATCTTTACGCCAAGGGCTTCCGGGGCAGGGTGTTTGCAACACCTGCTACCTGCGATTTGTGTCAGATTATGCTTCGTGACAGCGCTCATATTCAGATGTTCGAGGCTGAATGGCAGAACCGGAAAGCCAAGCGTTCCGGCGGAGAGCCATACGTCCCTCTTTATACAATGGAAGATGTCGAGGGTGTTCTTCCGTTGTTTACTGCCTGCGAATATGATAAGCTGGTAGAGCTTTCCGAGGGGATCCGGATTCGTTTTTCGGACGCCGGGCATTTGCTTGGATCTGCCAGTATTGAAGTCTGGCTGCAGGAGGAAGAAGGGCGCTGTCTGGTATTTTCCGGCGATATCGGAAATCTGGCGCAGCCGATCATAAGAGATCCGAAATATACCGAACGCGCCGATTAT
Source organism: uncultured Lachnospiraceae bacterium (assembly GCA_910585655.1). Lineage (GTDB taxonomy): Bacteria > Bacillota > Clostridia > Lachnospirales > Lachnospiraceae > MGBC131033. Next base: position 2,403 of record CAJUFW010000108.1, on the reverse strand, counting down.
GTGATTATGGAATCTACCTACGGAAACCGGGAGCATGGCGGGACGCCGGATTATGTAGACGAATTGACGGAAATTTTTGAACGGACCTTCCGCCGGGGCGGAAATGTTGTAATTCCGTCGTTTGCCGTAGGACGAACGCAGGAGCTGCTATATTTTATCCGGAAAATAAAAGAGGAAAAACGAATTCATAGTTTCCCTAATTTTGAGGTTTATGTAGACAGCCCGCTGGCGATTGAGGCGACCGAGATTTTTTCCAAAAATACGGAGGCGTGTTTTGATGAAGAGGCTTTGGCGCTGGTTCATGCCGGTATCAATCCGCTGCGTTTTGAAGGGCTGCGGATGGCAATTACAAGCGATGATTCCAAAGAGATTAACTTTGACGAAAAGCCAAAGGTCATTCTTTCCGCTTCCGGAATGTGTGAAGCGGGGCGTATCCGCCATCATTTAAAGCACAACCTTTGGAGAGCGGAATCCACCATTGTTTTTGTCGGTTATCAGGCGCATGGGACATTGGGAAGGGCGCTTTTAGAAGGGGTAAAAGAGGTTACGCTTTTTGGAGAGCCAATTGAAATCAAGGCGGATATCATTAAACTGGAGGGGATGAGCGGACATGCGGATCGGAGCGGATTACTAAAATGGATCGAAGCGTTCCGTCTCCCTCCGGATAAGGTGTTTGTCGTCCATGGCGAAGATCAAATCAGCCAGCAGTTTGCAGAAGAACTCTGCAGCCGGAGAATTCCGGCAGAAGCGCCATACAGTGGCTCGGTGTTTAACTTAATGAGCGGTACCTGGGAAGTTCAGGCAAGCCCGATTCGCCTGGCAGAGAAGTCAGAACGGCGCCAGGGCGACCGGAGAGCCAGAGACGTATTCGATCGTCTGCTGGCTGCCGGGCATCGCCTGCTGGCTGTGATATCGCGCAACCGCGGTGGAGCCAACAAGGATTTGGCAAAGTTTACCGATCAGATCAATTCCCTTTGCGATAAGTGGGAAAGATAGCGTTAGCGGTAGAATGATTGGGGTATGTATGGGGGAGAGCAGTTCCCAGACATACCCCGATTCTTTTTCCTATGATACAAAAAGCCCTCCGGGCAGGCTGTACACTTACACGAATGGAAGATGTTGCCGTCCGGCAGCCGCGCTCAGTGCGAAAATTCTACTTTATAGAATTTTTTTACAGTAAAGTATTGGGAGAAAAAAAGGAGTAACAAAATGGAAATTGAAAAAAAGTATCGTATTTTACAGTTGCCCGATCATCTGGAACAATATCCCTGCCGGATCATAGAACAGGCGTATTTATGCGCCAATCCAACGGTGCGTATCCGGCGGAGCAACGAGGACTATATTTTGACGTTAAAGGATAAACAAGGCGTAGCAGATCTGCAGTCGGACAATGCTGGGATTGTCAATCGGGAAATAGAGATTCCTCTAAGTCGGGAGGCGTATGAACATTTAAAAAGCAAACAGGATGGTTATACGATTGAAAAACGTCGTTATCTAATTCCATTGTCCGACGGATTGACGGCAGAGTTAGATGTGTTTGGCGGCAGACTAGAGGGGCTTTGCTTTGCAGAAGTGGAATTTCCGGATATTGCTACGGCGCAGAAATTTTTGCCGCCGTCGTGGATGGGAGAGGAGGTTTCCGACGATCCACGTTACCGAAATACTACGCTTTCCGAGCTAAAACAATATAATGCCGATTTTTTCACTTGATTTTTACGGAAGGATTTTGTATGATGGTAGAAGTTCGATAAGAAAAATGAAGAAAATACAGTAACAAGTGGTAACATCAATAAGGGGAGAGAAATTATGTTCCAGATTAGGAAAAAAAGAGCGCTTGCCAACCAGATTTATCTGATGGATGTAAAGGCAGAACGGGTAGCAAAGGCGTGCAAACCTGGTCAATTTGTCATCGTCAAGATGGATGAACGGGGAGAGCGGATTCCGTTGACGATTTGTGATTATGATCGAAAAGAAGAAACCGTGACGATTGTGTTCCAGGCAGTAGGAGCTTCTACCAAACGGATGGCAGAACTAAAAGAAGGAGATTATTTCCAGGATTTTGTCGGTCCGTTAGGGCAGCCTTCCGAACTGACGGGGGAGCCGTTGGAGAGCCTGCAGAATAAAAAACTTCTTTTTATTGCCGGAGGCGTAGGAACAGCACCGGTGTATCCACAGGTAAAGTGGTTGCGGGAACAGGGCTGTAAGGCGGATTGTATCATTGGAGCCAGAAATGAGGAGCTGATTATTTTAGAAGAAGAAATGAAACAGCAGGCAGAGCAGGTATATCTGGCTACCGACGACGGCAGCAGAGGTTTTCATGGAAACGTAACAGAATGTCTAAAGGATTTGATTGCGCAAGGAAAACAATACGATCAGATCGTCGCAATCGGTCCGTTGATTATG
>CAJUFW010000107.1 GCA_910585655.1 uncultured Lachnospiraceae bacterium | reverse complement strand
CCTAAATAGCGTTCCATCGCTACCGCATCTTCCGGCTCCCGGATTTCATAACGTTTCACCTGAAACTGTTCTCCATAAACCGGATGCGCCGTCCGGACGCCTTCCGCTTCTAAATACTCCCCTTCACTGACAGACGAAAAATAACCCACACAGGCTATCTCCTCTTCATTGGTCGATAACGATAACACTGTGTAGGCATTGTCAGTATTCCGGTATACAATTTTCTCTATGTATCCTGTTATCTGCTCTGACATGCAGCTCCTCCTAGAGAGTTTCCTTATACCCGCTTCATCGAATCATAAAGCATTTGTGCAATTCCGAATTCACCTTTTTCTACGGCGCCTGACGCGTAATCCTGATAGAGGATATCTTTAAAATTCACCAGATAATCGTTTTCCTCCTCATCCTCGTCTTTCATCACCGTTTTTTCCATTCCTTTAAATACCTGCTCAATAAAATAGCTTTCAAAGGATTTGCAGGCTTCCATTAACTCTTTGTCCTCTGTCTCCGACGCTTCGTCCTTTTTTACGCCAGAACCCTCTGAACCTGCCGATATCCTATCCAGGGTATCCTTTAACTTATCTGCCGAACCAGATGCGGAACCTAATGTCTCCATTAAATTGTTGTAATAACTGGTTCCGATTCCTCCAATACCGCTCATTTAAATTCTCCTTCCTTTAACGTCTTAGATTATTTGCTTGCTGCAGCATTTCATCGGAAGCCGTAATAATCTTGGAATTCAGTTCGTAGGCTCTCTGCGCCACGATCATATTGACCATTTCGTCTACCGCCTGTACGTTGGAGGCTTCCAGATAGCCTTGTTTTACGACACTGTTCTTTAATCCGGTATCCTGACCTTCTATCCTCGCGGCTCCTGAAGCATCCGACTCATACAACAAACTGCCGCCCGCCTTGATCAGTCCGGATGGATTGTTAAACTGTGCCACACCGATTCTTCCTAATAAATCATACGAAACCGTCGTTTCACCCCGTACTTCTCGCAGTACCTGACCGGACTCGTCAACGATGATATCGTCCACACTCCAGTTCTGGGTCGAATTTGTCTGGGCGTCGCCGGTATTGCCCGCGCCGCCGTCCGTCCCCTGACGCTGCCATAAAATAATCTCTCCGCCCTGACTGTTCAGCACCGGATTCCCGTCTGAGGTTGCCAAAATGACGTTTCCCTCTGTGGTCATCGCAGCCTGAAAGGAGCCGCTTCTTGTATATGCAGTCTCTCCTGCCGTATCTCGTACCATAAAAAAGCCGTTGCCCTGGATACCCAAATCAAACGGTCCGTCCGAAGCAGTCAGTGGTCCCTGAACAAAAACAGAAGTAATTGCCGAATTCCGCACGCCGGAACCTACCTGAATCGCAGTTGCCTTCGGATTCCCCTCACTGTCTGTAGAAGCCTCCTTGATGGTCTGGTAAAGCAGAGACTTAAATTCTGCCGTTTCCTTTTTATAACCAACGGTATTGATATTGGACAGATTGTGCGCAATCGTATCCAGATTAGTCTGTTGTGACAGCATACCGGAAGATGCCGTCCATAACGATCTCATCATCGTATTATGCCTCCTGATTTTTCTGCAACAAACCCGTTGCATGGCTTATTATTTATTTTGTTTCTCTGCTGCCTTTTGCAGCCTCTATTATCCTACCCGTCCAACCGAAGTAGTCACTTGCTCTAGCATACTGTCGGTAGTCTGGATAACCTTCTGGTTCGCCTCATAAGCTCTGGTAATATTGATCATCTCTACCATCTCTCGTACTGAATTGACGTTGGACTGCTCGATAAAGCCCTGCATAATCAACGCGGACGTCTCGCGCTCCTCTGCTCCTTCGATCGTCTCATACATATTGTCGCCGTACTTATTCAGGTAGTCGTAGTCCTCAAAATCCCGAACCACAATGTTGTCTATTACTACGCCGTCTGCTCTCACTGTCCCGTCCGGGCTGATGCTGACCTCGGTCGCCTCGGTCGGAATCTGTAAGTTCCCGGATTCGCTCTGGAGGTTGTTTCCATAGGCATCTACGATCAGTCCCTCGTTCGTCATCTTGAAATTTCCGTCTCGTGTATACTTAATAGACTCCTCCCCGTTCTGGTTTACCACGCGGAGCGCAAAAAAGCCTTTGCCCTCCAGCGCCAGATGAAAGGTATTGCCGGTCTCCCTTACGGAGCCCTGCTTATAATCGGTATAGACTTCTCCTATCTTTACTCCCAGGCTCATCTGCCCGATAGGGCGATCTGCCCAGGCTTCCGATACGTCGCGGATTTTAATCGCCATTACATCGTCAAACGACTGGTTTGCCACGCTTTCTTCCTTATAGCCTGCCGTCGATACATTTGCCAGGTTATTGGATATAATGTCCAGTCGATACTGCTCATTTTTCATGCCGGTATATGCCGTATATAACGTCCTTACCATGAATTATCTGCCCCTTTTCTCTTGCTAATCTCTTTTTCCGCTTAAAAATTCTACAAACTTCCCTGTCCCAATCGCTACGGCGGTCATCGGATCTTCAGCGGTCATCGTATTGATTCCGGTCTTCTCTTCAATCAGCTCCTCTAATCCATAGAGCAGACTTCCCCCTCCGGTCAGCACGATACCGCGGTCTGCGATATCGGCAGCCAATTCCGGCGGCGTTTTCTCCAATACGCTGTGAACTGCCTCTACCACCTGAGAAGTAGCTTCCTTTAACGCCTCCTCGGTCTCCTCGGAGCTGACGGTAATCGTCTTTGGCAGACCTGTCACCAGGTTTCGCCCTCTTACGTCAAAGGTCTCTACTTCCGGTCGCTTGTAGGCGGATCCAATCTTGATCTTGATCTCCTCTGCGGTTCTTTCACCGATCAGCAGATTATGTTTCTTTCTCATATAACGAACAATCGCTTCGTCAAAATCGTCTCCGGCAATTTTAATCGACGTACTGACTACCGTACCGCCAAGGGAAATCACTGCGATATCTGTCGTACCGCCTCCGATATCGACGATCATATTGCCGCATGGTCTGGAAATATCGATCCCCGCCCCGATTGCCGCTGCAATCGGCTCTTCGATGATCGCTACCTCTCTGGCTCCCGCCTGATAAGTCGCGTCCTCTACAGCCTTTTTTTCTACTTCGGTCACACCGCTCGGTACGCAGACACTGATCCGAGGCTTACGGAAGCGCTGCCTGCCGCCTGCCTTCTGGATAAAATATTTCATCATTTTTTCTGTCACCGTATAATCGGAAATCACGCCCTGGCGCAGCGGACGCACTGCTACGATATTGCCCGGCGTCCTTCCTAACATCAGCCGGGCTTCCTCCCCGATCGCCTTAATCTTGCCGGAATCACGGTCAAAAGCCACTACGGACGGCTCCTTTAATACGACGCCCTTTCCTTTCATATACACCAGAACGCTCGCCGTCCCCAAATCAATACCAATATCACTTCCTAACATCCTGCTACTCCTTTCTTCTTTTCCACTCAATACGTTTATCTATCCCTGCGAACGGCCACTCTGAAAACGTCCCTTTCCGCAAGCTGAGATGCTTTGAAACGCCGCTTTCCATTCAGAGGACAGCAGCGTATAAATCCCTCATTTGACATACCACGTATCCATTATATACTAAACGGCGGAAAATTCAAAGGATTTTTTGCAGACAATTCTTAATTCTTTTTTACCATATCCAAATTTTGAACCAGACCAGCCCCTCCGTCCTCTTTTAAGTAAAAGCCGGAGCGGGTAATCCGGGCGTCTGTTTCGCCGTCTCCGTCCGGGTCAAGGTGAAACAACGTCTGGCTGCTGCCCAGGTAAATAGCCCCAATCCCGGCTACTCCCAGCCCGATTAACTGATCGTTTCCGTTCTCGTCCTTTTTCCAGATCCGAAGCCGGTTAAAAATTTCGTCGTTTTCGTCGATCCAGCCGTTCCCGTCCAGATCAAACACCGCTAAATCCGCAAACCCATCGCCGCTTTTCGTCCCGAACAATTCGCTTCCGTCGTTGATTTTCCCGTCTCCATTCCGATCCAGAGCTAAAAATGCGCTGTTTCCGGCAAGCAAAGACACATTATCTAATTCCCCGTCACAGTCTAAGTCAAAATAAAACTCCTGGCTGCTGATCCGTACATTGTCGCTGTCTAAGCTAATCACGAGCGGATCGACATAATTTGCCCTCTGGTAATTAAACTGAAACGACGTTTCCTCTACAAAGCTTCTTGACATCCAGGCATTTACATCAAAGCGAATTTTTTTACCGTCCGCCGTCTGTACCGTACCTGAGGAATAAAACGTGGTATTCTCCTCTTCCTCATACCGGAAGTTTTCCCGTACTTCCACTTCTGTATACAGTCTTCCGATTCCGGCAGAGACCATCCCACCGGAAGGCGCGGCTCCGCCCGATACTATCGTCCCACCGGACGTCTGATTCCCGCTCCACGCCTGCACACCGGAAACTCCGCTCTCTGTAGCTGCCAACATCCTGGAAATCCGCTCCCGCTGCTGTCCCATCAGGCGGCGAAACAGCTCAATCGGCGTCATTTTATGGCTTCGTCCATCTACGCCAAAAAGAAGCTCTAACATATTCCGAAAGGAATAAAACTCTACTTTCCCAGCATCGCTTAGCTGATCGGCATAAGAATCGCCTTCTTGTATACGACTAAAAAACGGATTTCCTGCCTGTAAGCCCTCCATCAGCTCCTGTCGCTTTTTCTGGCTGTCCTCTGGCGTCTTTACATCCTGCCCGCTGTCTGTCGCAGAAGGCAGGGGGCTTATCTTCCCGGCGCCTACCGAATTTTGTACCATTCCCCAACTAGATACCGATACCGAAGCCGTAGTCGTTGCCCGCCAGCTCCTAGAAGATCCCATCGCTACATTACTTGACTGAATTACCATCCTATTTCCCCCATTCCTGCCGCACCAATCCGCTCCTGCGGCAGATATCCCTACGTCCGCTAAGCCGCAGCTACGTCACTCCAACATCCGCCGAATCCGTTCTCTGGCTGTGAAGATACCTGCAGTACCGCTTAGCTACTGTTTTTGTGCATCGTATAAGGCATCCGTTCCTATGGAATATATATCGGATCTTTTCCTTCTGACTTAACCTGTAAGCAGCTTCCAGAATTTATAAAAACGACAAAAAACGGCTATCTAGTTGTATCTGCTCCTCCCTTGTGTTACAATACTACTGTTACAAAAAACAAACCATGAAAAAAGGAGGCTCCCTATGTCGCAGAAAAAAAATCTCAGGATGATTGAGTTTTTGGAGGATTTTACAGAGCAGGCTTCCTCCTCCGAACCGTCCCGGCAAAAGCAGCAGTTTCAGCAGGACTTACGCACGCTTTCCGACTTTCTTGCGCTCTGTTTCTGCCGTGTTGCGTTTCTGGTTCTATTATTCCTGTTGGCAATCGCCACTTCGATCGGACGGTCTCATACCCCTGTCTCGCTCTATGGACTGCTCTGTTACTTTTTTGTCTACTTAATTTTGTCCGAATATACCAAAAAATATAAGACGCAGGGATTTTCCTTGCCTTCCCTGCGCCTTCGCTATCATTACCGCTACCAAAAGCTGCTGACGGAACAGCTTTGCTTCTGGTTTTCCTTTCTTCTGCTGGCAGCTCTGCAGTATGCCTTTTTGTATACGATACAACTAGACAACCCTTTTTTAACCTATTCGCCTCCAGCTATTGCTCTTTTCCTTTTGCTGCTTCGGTATCTTTCTCCGCCTGTTCTGCGTTTCTTCTTAAAACGTCAGCTTATCTACCAGAGACGCTTATAGCCGGAATACTTCTTATACCGCTACTCCTTTAAGTATGCGGTATAAGGAGATTCTGCATCTAAAAAGGTCACGCCGATTACTCCCGGTCCTGTATGCGCTCCTATCGCGCAGCCGACGTAATTGATTTTAAAATTTTGGCAGCCATACCGTTCCTCTAGCATTCGCTTGACCTCGAGCGCTTCCTCTATGCAGTCCCCGTGCGCGATACCGATGATTTGCCGGTTGAGCGCTGCTCCGCGCTCTCCTACCAGTTCTACTACTCTTCTAAGCGCCTTTTTTCTGCCGCGGATTTTCTCGATCGCCGCCAGAGCGCCGTCGTCCGTCATCTCGATAATCGGCTTTAAATCCAACAGCCCGCCAGCCAGCGCTGCCGTCCTGGAAAGCCTGCCGCCCTTATACAGATATTCTAACGTACTGACGGTAATCATATGCTCCATATGGTCGAAATGGAACCGAGCCGCCTCTAATACCTGCTCCTTAGAAGCGCCGTTTTTCTGCATCAGCAAGGCGTAATAGACGCCTAATCCAAAACCAATGGAAGCGCATTTAGAATCTACAATCGTCAAATCAAACTCCGGAAACTCCTCTAGCAGCTCCTGCTTCGCCAGATTCGCCGCATTGTACGTCCCGGCAATCCCTGTGGAAAAGCAAAAGTAAACAACTTCTTTTCCTGCCTCTGCATAAGGCTTAAAATTCTCATAAAACATATATTGGTTGATATGGTAAGTCTTTACATCCGTTCCGCTCCGCAAAATATCGTAAAACTGTTCCGGCAAAATCGTAGAACCGTCAAAGTAATCGGTCTCCTCAATCACTACCGGAGTCGGAATCACATGCAGATCAAATTTCTCCACAATTTCTTTTGGCATATCGGTAGCAGAATCGGTCATAATGGTATATGGCATGGCAATATCCTCTTTTCCTGTTTCTTGTCTCTTCCTGAATCATGTCCTTTTGCTTCTTTAATTATAACACAACTTGGAAAAAATGTCAGCAAAAAGTTCTTCTTTTCCCCTTATCTGCTATAATAAAGCTGCCACATGTAAACTTTAAGTTCAGGAGGAATTCGTATGGGGACAACACACCCGATTAAAGACAAAAACGATCTGGAAGCACTAAAGAACTACTATTTATATCAGGAACGGAATTTACGTAACTACGCCTTGATCAACACCGGACTCAACACGGCTTTAAGGGTCGGCGATTTGCTTTCGCTTCGTTGGGAGGATACCTATCAGTTTACCAGAGGGAAATTTCGCAGGCATATTATCCTGTTGGAGCAAAAAACCGGAAAAGAAACCTGTATCGCCATCAACCAAAGCGTACAGCAAGCGCTTTCCCTCTATTTGACCAGCGTACCAAGAGCCCGTCCACAGGACTACATTTTTACCGGAAGAAAATTCGGAACCCCTCTAAGCCGTTCTCAGGCATTTCGTATCATCAAACATGCCTGCTTCGCCCTGCACCTTTCCGAACATATCAGTTGTCATTCTCTTCGCAAAACATTCGGCTATCAGGCATGGGCTAACGGAGCCAACGCCACCGTATTAACCGTCCTGTTCAATCATTCGTCCTTCCAGATTACCAAACGGTATTTAGGAATTGAACAAGATGATAAGGATAAGATTTTTCTGAATCTGAATTTATAAGAGACCATCTTTTTCTCTTTCCTGGGAAAAAAAGACATTCGTCGAGATTCGCAGTTTGCCATAGACAAATTCGGTAAAAGAAGCTATAATGATCCTTGTATACTTTACGAACGATTTACGTACCTGCCAGGAGGGTACAAGATCGTTTCCTAATCACAAAACAAGGAGGACTGAAATGAAAAACCTGAGAATCAGAATCAAACTGCTTGTAACCTTTATGACGATTATCGTGCTGTTTTGTGCAACTGTCACGGTAGCTATCATCGGATTACAGCGAAATTCAGACAGCTACTCGGACTTTTACAACGTCGGGTATCAGGTTACAAACCGAATCATGAACATGCGCCGCGGCTTGCAGATCATTGTCAAGGATCTCGGTTTGATAACTATTCAGGAGGACAGTGCAAAATGTGCAGAATATCAGGCTGATATGGAAAAGGAGCTAGAGCTTTTACAAGAAAATGGAAACTGGGTATTCTCGCATTTCCAGGGCAATCCGGAAATGTTGGAAAACTTTTCCGAAAGCATCACAAAGGCAGTGGAAATGCAAGCTACGATTATTGGTCTTACTGCCACGGATATGAAAGCCGCCCAGGAGATGCTGTTAAATGAATACCAACCATTGATTACGGAGTCGGTAGACGCTTTAATCCAAATCAGTAACGTAGCTAATGCAAATGCGGATGACTCTTATCAGGAAACAAAGGAAATGCAAAACCTGTTAGTTGCCGCACAGCTTGGTATGGCAGGTATCGCTTTGGTGATTACTCTGGTTCTCTCCGCTTATCTGACCAACATCATCACCAGACCGCTACGTGAGCTGGAAGTTTCAGCCGGAAAGATCTTAGAAGGTGATTTTGACATCCAAATAACCTACGAGTCAAAGGATGAATTGGGTCGTCTGGCTGCCGCTTTTAAAAATATGACTTCTATCCTGGGAAATGTCATTACGGATGCTTCCAGACTTTTAGAAGAAATGGCAAACGGCAATTTCGACGTACGTACCAGAGCGGAAGAATGTTATGTAGGAGCATTCCAAGGTCTCCTTCTTTCCATCCGGAAGCTCAACCGTGATTTAAGCTTTACGTTAGGTCAGATCAACCTAAGTTCCGATCAGGTTGCTTCCGGCGCTAACCAGGTTTCCGGCGGCGCGCAGTCCCTTTCTCAAGGAGCTACCGAACAGGCTGCTTCTGTAGAAGAGCTTGCCGCTACGATCGGCGATATTTCCCGCCAGGTAAAGGAAACGGCCGAAAATGCTTCCGGCGCCAGAAATCAGTCCAATACTGCCGGTACGGAAGCAGAAAAATGTAATGCTCAGATGAAAGAGCTGACCGTCGCTATGGAAGAAATCACCCGTACTTCGGATGAAATCAGCAAAATCATCAAAACGATTTCCGACATTGCATTCCAGACAAACATATTGGCGTTAAACGCTGCTGTAGAGGCTACCCGCGCCGGAGCCGCAGGCAAAGGCTTTGCCGTTGTAGCATCCGAAGTCCGCAGCCTTGCCAGCAAGAGTTCTGAAGCCTCCAAAAATACGGCTGACCTCATTGAAAATTCGATCGAAGCCGTAGCGCATGGTACACAGCTTGCAAAAGAAACAGCCGAATCACTGTTAAAGGTAGTCGGTGATGTACAAAATGCTTCCTCCATGGTAGACAAGATCGCCAGCGCAGCCGAAGATCAGGCAGGCGCTATCGAGCAGGTAACATTAGGCGTCGATCAGATTTCCAGCGTCGTTCTGATGACCTCTGCTACCGCACAGGAAAGCGCCGCTGCCAGCGAAGAGCTTTCCAGCCAGGCTGAAATGCTCAAATCCCTTGTAGCGAAATTTAAGCTTCGGGAAGAATATGCCAGGAGTGCTTCCGGCGGTATCCAATTATAAAAGGAAAAAATATAATCAAACAGGAGACGTTTTGGAACCTATCTTCCAGGCGTCTCCTGTTTTTCATATCGCATCTTTGATTTTACTGCAAATCCAGATCCAGCTTTTGAACGCTGCAATTCTCGCCAAAAACTGCCTGCAGCATCTCCTGTAATTCTTCTGTGGTAAATGTTTCCGGCTCTTCGCCGGACGTTCCGTCATTCCACGTCAGTAAAAATCCTCCCGTTGCACTGACACTGTGATCTTCTCCTGCTACAAATGTTACCGCAATCGGATAGCCCTGGTCAAACGTATAAAAATATACTTTATTTTCTTTTAATTCTTCACTGACAAACGTCTTTCCCGCCGTATAAATCGAAGCGGCTGCCAAGCTATTCGCACCGCCTTGTGCGTTGAACTGTGTCATCACCGCAGATTGCAGCCGGTTGTTCAGATGCCGCGTCAGATTCTCAGACAGACCCTCTAGCATCTCTGTCTCCCCATAGACTGCGAGCATCTCTTCCATCGACGGAAAAACAATTTCATAGACTGCACTCGGCTTCGTATAACTGCCTGCTGCGATCTTCTCTGCCGTCTCTGCAACTTCCGGGCTACCAGTCAGCATCTCGCCATATGCCTTATTGTTTACCATTTCTACCATCAAGCCGACGATTTCCATACCTTGATCGTATAAGCTGGTTTGTTCTTTTTTGCTGCAAGCTCCCAGAAAAAGAACTACAGATACTATCAGAAATAAACATCCTATCTTTTGTTTCATTTTTTGATACTCCTTTTCCCACAACCTCCACAACTTCCGTCACAGCAATCGCAGTATTCCCCTTTTTGCCATTTTCGGAACCGCCTTCTGACAATCCAGAAACAAGCAGCCAAAATCAACAACCAAAGTATTCCTTGTATCATCCATTCTACCATCTTTTTCTCTCCTTCTTTTTCTTTTCTATCGCCATATCTTTATCCTAAGCCAGCGATTTTTCCTAGCTGATAGACCAAAGTTGCTGCCAGCCATGCTACAACCACTTGAAACACCAGGGAAAGCGCCATATACTTGCCGGAATTTAACTCCCGCTTCATTGTCGCCAAAGTTGCCACGCAAGGAGTATACAGCAGACAAAACACCATTAACGCATAGGCATTCAAAGCAGTAAAACCGCTCGCCGCCAAAATCCCCGACAGCTCTGTCATCCCCGCTGCCGAATTGATATTGCCGATTCCATACAACACGCTAAAGCTTGAAACCACAACTTCCTTCGCTGCCAGTCCCGATAAAAATGCCAACGCTACCTGCCACATTCCTAACCCTGCCGGAGCCAAAAGCGGAGCCAGCCATCTGCCGAACATCGCGCCAAAGCTCTGGCTCATATCTTCTACCAGCCCGGACGGACCGAAATTGAGCATCGCCCATAGAATCACCGAAGCCAGGAAAATGGTCGTTCCCGCTTTGGTCAGATAGTCCTTTACCTTCTCCCATACATAAATAAAAATCGTATGGGCGTTAGGCGTTTTATATTCCGGCAGCTCAATTAAAAGCGTATGCTCCTGCTTTTTCTTCTGAAACAGACGCATTACAAAAGCAGATAAAATAGCGATCCCCAGTCCAATCACATACATCGAATAAGCAGCAAGCATCGCGTGTTCCGCAAAAAAGAGTTCCGAAAACAGTACATAAATCGGCAGTCTGGCGCTGCAAGACATAAACGGCGTAATAAAAATAGTTTTTCGGCGATCTGCCGGATCTTCTAAAGCGCGGGAAGCCATCACCGCCGGAACAGTGCAGCCAAATCCCAACAGCATCGGGATAAACGCCCGTCCGGAAAGACCGATTTTCCCCATTACTCCATCCATCACATAAGCGACCCGCGCCATATAGCCGCTGTCCTCCAAAATAGCCAATGCCAAAAACAAAATAAAAATATTTGGCAGGAAGGTCAAAATGCCTCCTACTCCCGCAATAATACCTTCTACAATCAGAGAGGTCAAAATATCTCCTGCATGGAAAAATTCCAACATCGCTGTCACCCCGCCGGAACAGATGTCAAGCGCCAGTTCAAAATAACCTTTGAGCCAGTCTCCAATCGTAAAGGTCAAAAAGAACACCATCGCCATAATTCCCAGGAAAACCGGAAGCCCCCAAACAGGATGGGTCAGCAGTCGATCAATCCGATCCGTGTTCTCCTCTTTGCTGCTTTTATTGACTACGACTTCTTCGACGATTTCCTCAATAAAATCATACTTTTCATTGGTAATCCGAGTCTCATAGCTTTCCTTTGGCAATTCTGCCGCTGCCAGCGGGTAGGCTTTTAAAATTTCCGGATCACGCTCTAGCAGCTTAATCGCAATCCAGCGCAGCCTTGCCCTTTGTGTCCGTTCTTCCTGTCCGGGCAACGCCTTTTTATAGTGTTTCTGCCAGATTGCCTCTACCAGATCGGAAGAGCACACGTCTGAA
>CAJUFW010000106.1 GCA_910585655.1 uncultured Lachnospiraceae bacterium | reverse complement strand
CTCGTTCGGCACCCATTCTCCCTGCTGCTTGCCGAAATCCAGATAGAGCATCGCGCTAACCGCATCCAGTCTAATCCCATCAATATGATAGACGTCTGCAAAAAATGCAGCGCTCGAAATCAGAAAACTTTGTACCTCCGGTCTGCCGTAATTATACGTCAGCGTTCCCCACTGCGGCATCTCTCCCTTTCTCGGATCGGCATGCTCATAACAGCACTCTCCGTCAAAACGGATCAGACCATGGGCATCCTTTGGGAAATGTGCCGGCACCCAATCTAAAATCACGCCTATTCCGGCGCGGTGAAGCTTGTCCACCAGATACATAAAATCCTGCGGCGTCCCGTAACGGGAGCTGACGGCATAATAACCTGTCACCTGATAACCCCAGGACATATCAAGCGGATACTCCGTCACCGGCATCAGCTCTACATGAGTAAAGCCCATCTCCTGTACATACGGCACAAGCCAGTCTGCAATCTCACGAAAATTCGGATAAGTTTCGTCCTCTTCCTTTTTTCCGCGCCAGGATCCTAAGTGCATTTCATAGATAGACATCGGAACATTGACGGAATTCATCTTGCCGCGCTTGGACAAAAAAACTTTGTCCCTCCAACGGTATCCGTCCAGCCTCCAGATACGGGATGCCGTATCCGGTCTTAGTTCCGCATAAAAAGCATATGGATCGGCTTTGTAGAGCATCTCGCCCTTTTTGGTCTGGATGCAGTATTTATAACACATCCCTTCCTTGGCGTCCGGAATCACGGCTTCATAAATCCCGGTCTCGATCTCTTTCATCGGATCAGCCTTTGGCTTCCAGTCGTTAAATTCACCTACGACACTGACTGCCGCCGCATTTGGCGCCCATACGCAGAAGCGGTACGCATCCTCTGCCTCAATGTAATGGCACCCGAAATTTCGGTACGCCTGCCTGGCATTACCAGTACGAAATAAATAAATATCTTCCTTTGAGCAATACTTCATAGGGTCATCCTCCACTCTGCAGTCTTTTCTTAAACTCTATTTTATCATAATTCTACTAGAAAGTACAGGATATTTTGACTTTTTTATCACTTTTTACTATGATTTTATTCAGCTTTTGACAGTTTTTTATTTCCATCTACACAAATTCTGTAAAAATAGTCCCTTCTCCTCTGTTTTCTTTCTATATCAGTTCCTTTATCTTTTATCATATGCAGCTTTTTCCCGTAACATAACTAAAATCAGTATAGCACATTACAAGAAAAAAATCAGCAGCTTTTTTCAAACTGCTGATTTTTTCTTAAAGCGGAAAATATTGATAATCCATACCAAACTATAAATTTTATAATTGCACAATTACAAAAATATCATAAATGGCTTTGATTGCCGCTTCAAAATCTTTATCTGCCACTCCGATAATGATATTTAATTCGCTAGAACCCTGATCAATCATTTTTACATTGATATGAGAATGAGCCAACGCCGCAAAAATCCGACCTGCCGTCCCGCGGGTAGACTTCATACCACGCCCTACTACGGCAATGAGCGCTAAGTCTGCTTCAATATCAATCGAATCCGGCTGTACAACTCGATGAATCCCTGATACTACACGTTGCTCTTTGTGAATAAAATCCTTTTGCTCTACCAATACGGTAAAAGTATCAATCCCCGACGGAACATGTTCAAAGGAAATATCATTTTCTTCAAATACCTGCAGTACCTTCCTGCCAAATCCTACCTCGGAATTCATCATATCCTTTTCAATATTAATGGCGCAAAAGCCCTTCTTTCCGGCAATTCCGGTTATGACATATTTGGATTTCTGGCAGGTACTTTCTACAATCCAGGTTCCACTGTCTCCCGGTGCGTTGGTATTGCGAATATTGATCGGAATTCCTTCCCGTCTGACCGGGAAAATAGCATCTTCATGCAGCACGCCTGCCCCCATATAGGAAAGCTCTCGCAGCTCTCTGTAGGTAATCGATTCAATCCCCTTTGGTTCCGCAATGATATGAGGATCGGCAATCAAAAAGCCGGATACGTCGGTCCAGTTTTCATAGACGTCCGCCCGCACCGCCCTGGCGACAATCGAACCGGTAATATCCGATCCGCCTCTAGAAAAGGTCTTTATCCTGCCTTCTGCATAAGCCCCGTAAAACCCAGGAATCACGGCGCGCTCTATCGTTTTTAATCGCTCGCCAACCATCTCGTTTGTCTTTTCCGCTTCAAACTCTCCGTTTTCGTCAAAGCATATTACTTCGGCGGCGTCTAAAAATTCATACCCCAGATAAGCCGCCATCACGATTCCGTTTAGATACTCTCCGCGGGAAGCGGCATAATCTCTCCCGGCTCTTTCTGCAAATAACCGCTTCATCGTTACAAATTCTTCTTCCAGGCTCAGAGGAAGCGAAAGCCCCTCAATAATCTCCTCATAACGCGCCCGAATCTCTGCTAACTCCTGCTCAAACGGTTCTCCTGCTTCTGCCCGCGCATAACAGGCATAAAGCATATCCGTCACTTTTTCATCCTCCGGAAAACGTCTGCCCGGAGCGGAGGGAATCACATATTTACGCTCCTCATCGCTTCTGATGATCTCTCCGACCTTTTGAAACTGCTCTGCACTCGCCAGAGAGCTTCCCCCGAATTTTACTACCTTTATCATGGCTGCCGATAATGCCCCTTTCTCAAATTAGTTTACAAGCGTTTTCTCTATCTGCTTCTTTCTTTTATATATCCAAGTCCTGCCAAACGCAATGTCAGTTTTCCAACAACACGTCTATCAGTCGATACCCTTCCTGAAGCAAATACCCGCTCTGACCGGCTTCTGCTTCGTTGTAACGCCAAGTATGCTCTTCTATCTTTGTACTGTCATAAAGCAGATATGGTACAGGATCGGACGTATGAGTACGTACGGCTATCGGGGTCGGATGATCCGGCAGCACCAGCAGCCGGAATTCTGTACCATGTTCCTCTAGGGCGCGTAAAAGCGGTCCTATCACACGGGTGTCCAAATATTCAATAGATTGTACTTTCCTGTCTATACTGCCCTGATGCCCCATTTCATCGGGCGCTTCTACATGGATATAGGCAAAGTCATCGCCCTCTTCCAGCAAAGCGGCTACCGCCGCCTCCACTTTTCCTTCGTAGTTGGTATGCAGCGTCCCGTCTGCGCCCTCTACCTCCATCATCCGCATACCGCTTCCTGCGGCAATGCCTTTTAACAAATCCACCGCCGAAATCATCGCTCCCCGTTTTCCGGTCTTTTCATAAAAAGAATCCAGCGCCGGCTTTGTCCCGGCTCCCCAAAACCAGATGGAATTGGCTTTGTTTAAGCCCTTTGCCGCCCGCTCCTCGTTTAACGGATGATGATTTAAAATCGCAAAGCTTTTTTCCATCATCCGGCGCAATACTTCCTCTCCCGGCAGATAATCGCCTATCTGTTGCTCTAAAATATCATGAGGAGGCGTCAGATCCACCACCTTCCCGCCATGCCAGATCGTTAAGTGACGATAGCTTGTGCCGGTATAAAAACTCCAGGTTTCATCTGCAAAAGCTTCTTTTACCGCCTCTATTAAAATATGAGCATCCTCCGTAGAAATTTCACTGGAACTATGATCTGACATCCGCTTTTTCTCATACGGCTCTTCTTCCGTCAACGTCACGAGATTGCAGCGCAGCGCAATATCCGTATCCTTCATCGGGACGCCGATACTTAATGCCTCTAATGGAGAACGTCCGGTATAATATTTTTTTGGATCATAGCCCAATACGGCAAGATTTGCCGTATCGCTGCCCGGTTTCATTCCTTCCGGGATTGTCTGTACCATACCGATTCTAGCTCCTGCTGCCAGACGGTCTAAATGGGGGGTTTTGGCATAAGCCAAGGGAGTTTGCCCGCCCAGTTCTGGAATAGGCAAATCTGCCATACCGTCTCCTAATACAATCAAATATTTCATAATTATAGTTTCCCCCTCTGATTTCCTTTTATTTCCTTTTATTTCTTTTTAACTTCTTTTTTTCGTTATAACTGACTTTGCCCTTGTTAAAAGGCAACACGAATTCGGTTAAGGACAGAAAGCGCCTGAGTCTTTTTTTCATACTCACGTTCCGTCAGAGTTCCTGTCAGAAAAGCATATTCTCCTGTGACGCCTTCGGCTTTGACCTCCTGAAAACCTTCGGCATGGAAAAGCTCCTGCGCCTGTCCTTGTTCTGCCTCCGGAACACGGACAAAAAAGCGGCTGGAAGAATCTTCAAAGCAGCCTAACTCTAACTTTTTACTGCTCCAGAGCGTCATAATATTTGTATTTTTATGCTTGACGGCATCAATCACATCCGAAACAACCGCGCTGGCTGTCGGAAGCTTCCCTGCTCCACGTCCGTAAAACATCACTTCCCCTAACACATTTCCCTTTACAAAAATCGCGTTGAACACATCGTTTACCCCATAGAGCGGGTGATCGCTTTTCACCAGCACAGGCGCTACCTGGGCGTAAATTTTGCTCTCCTGCATACCACAGGATCCTTCTGCATACTGCCGCTTACTAGATCCTAAAAGCTTGATTCCGGCATCCATCGCCTTGGCATACGCAATATCTTCTTTTGTAATATGCGTAATCCCTTCGGTATGAATGTCCTCATAATCAACCTGGCTGCCGTATGCCAGAGAAGTAAGAATCGCAATTTTCCGACAGGCGTCGTGTCCTTCTACATCCGCCTCCGGGTTCCGCTCCGCATAGCCCTTTTCCTGAGCCTCCCGCAGCACGTCCTCATATTCGGCTCCTTCTCTTGTCATCTTTGTTAAAATATAGTTCGTCGTTCCGTTTAAAATACCTTTGATTTCTACAATCTCGTCGGCAGTCAAAGCCTGGTTCAACGGACGGATAATCGGAATCCCGCCTCCGACGCTTGCCTCAAAAAGGAAATTCAAACTCCGCTCCTTTGCAATCGCCAGCAGTTCGGAACCATGTCTTGCCACCAGCTCCTTGTTGGAGGTACAGACACTTTTTCCATGCTCCAATGCCATTTTTACATAATCATAGGCTGGCTGCACGCCTCCCATTGTCTCTACAATAATACGAATCTCCGGATCTTCTGCCAATTCCTTAAAATCCTTTGTCAATAACTGCTCTGCCGGATCCCCTGGAAATTCCCGAAGATCGCAGATCCGCTTTACTATAATCTCCTCTCCGGCTCTTTTCGCAATGCTCTCTTTGTTGGTCTGAATGACCTCATACACTCCGGAACCTACTGTTCCATACCCTATAATCCCTATTGCAATCATGCTGATTTCCTCCTTCTGGCTACGCGTCCCGCAAAAACAAAAGCACTATTCACGAGCCAGTATTTTCATATATTGTACGCCTCTCATCGTCTCGATATCCTCTAGCATCTTCGTGATATCTACTTTCTCTCCCGTGATCTCCATGCTGATGGTAATGGTAGCAATCTCGTTGACCGGTATGCTCTGATGAATGGTCAAAATATTGACGCCAAATGCTGCAAGCTGATTTAAAACGTTAGAAAGCACTCCCGGCTCGTCGTCCATCTGTATCATAAAGGTAATCGTCTTTCCCCTGGCATGGTCATAAAAGGGAGCAATATCATCCTTATATTTATAGAAGGAACTGCGACTGATTCCAACCGCATCCGTCGCCTCCTGTACTGTCATTACCCGCTCCGCCTCTAAAAGACGCTTCGCCTCCACTACCTTCAACAAGACTTCCGGAACCGCCCTTTGGGTTATAATATAGAGCATCTCCCCTTCTTTCATGCCGTTTTCTCCTTTTTTCCTTTCTTCTGTTCGTTCACGGAATACATTTGTTTGTCTCAGAAAGAATCTTAACACACCCTTCTGAAAAAGGCAAACACTATGCAGATAGAATTTTTCACCAACTTTCCGTAAAAAAAGAGCATTTTTTGTTAAAAATGCTCTTTTACCTGTTTTCTTTCAATTTCCTTTTCCTGCCTGGAGCATCGCTTCAACCTTTTCTTGCTCCCCCTCTGTCAGCAAAGTATCCAAATCCAGTAAAATTACCAGCTTCCCCTTGACGCGGACAACCTGACTGACATAAGCGGTATCTCTCATCCGCAGCAAAGGAGGGGCGATATGCACCTCTTCCTCCTCCGGTTCTACAATCTCCAATACCCGGTCAATCGCGAGCGCGACCTTCATTCCCTTTACCAGTACAATCGCCAGCGTGACAATCGGCGCGTCCGGCAGACTAAAACGGGCGCGCAGATTATAAACCGGAATCGCCTGATTTCTCCGGTGAATCATCCCGGCAATATGCTTTGATGGGGTTGGTGCCGGCTGTAAAGGAATATGCCGGACAATTTCCTCTACCGAAAAAATATCCAGTCCATATTCCTCCTCACCTAAGCTAAACAGAACCTGTTTATTGATTCCCACACTGCATTACTCCTTTTCTCTTACACTGATCCACTTTAGATACGCATTGATAAACGGATCCAGATTACCGTCCAACACGCTGGTGCAGTTGCCGCTTTCTTCATTCGTCCGGTGATCTTTTACCATTGTATAAGGCTGCAGGACATAGGAGCGGATTTGGCTACCCCAGCCGATTTCCTTTTGTTCTCCCCGAATCCCTGCTTCCTTTTGTTCATTTTCCTGCTGCTTTAGCAAATACAGTTTCGCCTTTAGCATCTGCATTGCCTTATCTTTATTCATATGCTGGGAACGTTCGTTCTGACACTGTACAACGATACCGGTCGGCAGATGCGTAATACGAATCGCCGAGGATGTTTTATTGATATGCTGTCCGCCTGCTCCGCTGGAACGGTACGTATCAATCCGCAAATCATCCTCGTTGATCTCTACATCCAAATCTTCTTCAATATCCGGCATCACATCACAGGAAACAAAGGAAGTCTGCCGTTTCCCTGCCGCATTAAACGGAGAAATCCGCACCAGACGATGTACGCCGTGTTCTGATTTCAGATAGCCGTAGGCATTTTCCCCGTCAATCTGAAGCGTCACGGATTTGACGCCGGCTTCCTCTCCGTCCAGATAATCCAGTACTTCTACCCGGTAGCCCTTCTTTTCCGCCCATCGCTGGTACATTCGGTTTAACATCCCTGCCCAGTCGCAGCTTTCCGTACCGCCTGCCCCGGCATGTAACGTCAGGATGGCGTTGTCTCTGTCATAAGGACCCGCAAGTAAAGTAGAAATCCGGAGCGTTTCCAACTTTGAAATAAATTCCTGCAGCTCTTCTCCGATTTCCGGAATCATTTCCGGATCGTTTTCTTCATATGCCATTTCCAATAAGGTCTGAATATCCTCGTAGCCTTGCTGTAAGGCAGCATAGCCTTCGATATCATCCTTTAATCCCTTCAGTTCCCGCATCAGTCCCTGCGCTTTTTCGGCATCGTCCCAAAAGCCCGGCGCTTCCATAATACGCTCGATTTCTTCGGCACGCAAAGCCTTGACTGCTAAGTTAAAGTGAATCCCCCATTTCCTTTAATGGCGCTGCGTAGGTACTTAATGTGTACTTGAACTGATCCAATTCTACCATTTTTCTCACTCCTTATTTTAAGTCCCGTAAAATCCCTTCCAAGACACTGACTTAGAGCAGAATTTAGAGCCGCAAAGTACCGCGTCTCTAAATCCTGCTGTGTCTTGTACGGGATTTTACTGTTTTGAGTTCCGTAAGCCCGAGCTTTGCTCGGCTTGCCCTCCCCAGAACATCCCCTGAAGCAGGGGCTTACTGTTTTGGGTTATACCGCCCGTCCGCAGCAATGTTTATATTTTTTGCCGCTTCCGCATGGGCATGGATCGTTTGGCTGTATTTTCTTGGTGGTTCTTCTGATCGGGGTGTTGGCGGCGGTATCGTCTTTGTTGGTGCCTGTCACTTTCGCTACTTGCTCCCGCTCTACCTTTAGCTCTACCCGAACGTGCATCAGGGTTCGCACGGTCTCCTCACTGATCGCGGCGATCATCGAATCGAACATTTCAAAGCCGGAAAATTTGTATTCTACCAATGGATCGCGCTGCCCGTATGCCTGCAGACCGATTCCCTGGCGGAGCTGATCCATATCGTCGATGTGATCCATCCACTTCCGGTCGATTACTTTTAAGAGAATGACGCGTTCTAACTCCCGAAGCTGTTCTTTTTCCGGGAATTCCGCCTCTTTTTCCTCATAGAGCTTTACTGCCGCTTCTTTTAGGCGCTGCATCAGTTCGTTTTTCTTCATATGACGCTTTTCATCGTCCGTCAGCTTGATCTCCGGCAGCGGAATTGTCGGCAGCAGCAGTTGATTTAGCTCAGTCAAATCCCACTCCTCGGCTCCCTGGTCGTCACTGATACAAGTATTGACACAGCCCTCTACGGTATCAATGATCATTTTATAAATCGCATCCCGCATGTTTTCGCCTTCTAATACCCGGCGGCGTTCTGCATAAATGATTTCTCTCTGTTCGTTGTTGACCTGATCGTATTCCAAGAGGTTTTTACGTACCCCGTAGTTATTGCCCTCTATTTTCTTCTGCGCCCGTTCAATCGCCCCGCTCAACATCTTGTGTTCAATCTGCTCCCCGTCCGGAAGTCCCATGGAATTAAACATCGTCATTAGTTTTTCCGAACCAAACAGACGAAGCAGGTCGTCTTCCAAGGAGAGATAAAAGCGGGATTCACCCGGATCGCCCTGCCGTCCGGATCGCCCTCGGAGCTGATTGTCGATACGTCTGGATTCATGACGCTCTGTACCGATGATTTTCAAACCGCCCAGTTCCTTAACGCCCTCGCCCAGCTTGATATCCGTACCACGCCCTGCCATGTTGGTAGCGATCGTAACGGCTCCTTCCTGACCAGCATCCGCTACGATTTCTGCTTCCATCTCATGGAACTTTGCATTTAAGACCTTATGCGGTACGCGCTTCTTTTTGAGCATATCGCTTAGCTCCTCCGAAGACTCTATGGAAATCGTACCGACCAGTACCGGCTGTCCTTTTTCATTTGCCTTTTGGATCTCGTCTACTACGGCATTAAGCTTTTCTTTTCTTGTCTTATAAACAGCGTCCTGCAAGTCGATACGAGCTACCGGCAAATTCGGCGGCACCTCGACGACATCCATTCCGTAAATATCCCGAAACTCCTTTTCCTCCGTCAGAGCCGTACCAGTCATTCCGCATTTTGTAGTGTATTTGTTAAAAAAGTTCTGGAACGTAATCGTAGCCAATGTCTTACTTTCCCGCTTTACCTTTACATGCTCTTTTGCCTCAATCGCCTGGTGCAGACCATCCGAATACCTCCGCCCCGGCATGATACGTCCGGTAAACTCATCTACAATCAATACCTGCTCGTCCTTGACCACATAATCCTTGTCCCGGAACATCAGGTTATGGGCGCGTAGCGCCAAAATAATATTATGCTGAATCTCTAAGTTTTCCGCATCGGCTAAGTTTTCGATTTTAAAGAACTGCTCTACCTTTGCTACACCGTCCGCGGTCAGACTTACGTTTTTATCCTTCTCGTTGACGATAAAATCTCCTGTTTCCTCGATCTCCTCTCCCATAATCGCAGCCATCTTTGTCATCTCGCCGCTCGCCTCGCCGCGCTTTAACTGACGAGCCAAAATATCGCAGGCTTCATAGAGCTTGGTCGATTTCCCACTCTGTCCGGAAATAATCAACGGCGTTCTTGCCTCGTCGATCAAAATCGAGTCTACCTCGTCCACAATCGCAAAATTCAGACTGCGCTGTACTAACTGTTCTTTATAGATAACCATGTTATCTCTCAAATAATCAAAACCCAGCTCATTGTTGGTCGCATAGGTAATGTCACAGGCATACGCCGCACGCCGCTCATCATTGTCCATACTGTTTAAAATACAGCCGACACTTAGTCCGAGAAATTCATGGATTTGCCCCATCCACTCCGAGTCACGCTTCGCCAGATAATCATTGACCGTAACCACATGGACACCTTTTCCTTCTAACGCGTTCAGATAGGAAGGAAGCGTCGCTACCAGGGTTTTTCCTTCACCGGTTTTCATCTCGGCAATCCGTCCCTGGTGCATAATCACACCACCCACTAACTGTACCCGATAATGTCTCTGATGAAGAGTACGCTTCGCGGCTTCCCGAACTACCGCATAAGCCTCTACCAGCAAATCGTCCAATGTCTCTCCTTTATCCAGACGCTCCTTAAACTCCGCTGTCTTTCCCCGGAGCTGCTCGTCTGAGAGCTTCTCATATTCCGGCTCTAACGCCTCAATCTTATCTACAATCGGATAAATCCTTTTTAACTCCCGTTCACTGTGTGTACCAATGATTTTGTCAATAAGGCTCATGTTTTTCCTCCATTCTGATCCTCATGTTTGGTTACGGTACTTCTTACAGTAAACCTATTCCGCCCGCAACCAACCTGTCCCGCTATTTGGACGTACAATTTTTATTGTAACAGTTTGTGCGTGAGTATGCAAGAACTTTGCGTGGATTTGCAGAATTTTAACAGTTTGTTCATCTTTTACTTTAAAAACCAAAGAACTTTCCTATTATACAAAAAACGGCACAGTCTTCTCTGGCTGCGCCGTTTTTTCTTTTTAGGCTTTTACAACCTGTTCCTACTTTCGTTCTGTCCCTATCAGCACTCTGGTTCAATCAGCCCGTAGCTGTTTCCCTTTCGCTTATATACCACATTCACCTCGTCGGTTTCTGCATTACGGAACACATAAAAGCTATGCCCTAACAGTTCCATCTGTACGCAGGCTTCCTCCGGATCCATCGGCTTCATGGCAAAACGTTTGGTACGAACGATATGAATGTTCTCCTCTTCCTCGTTTTCATCCTGCAAAAACTCTGTCGTAAAGCTACCGCCGGACTGCTTTTGGTCGATCAGCTTATTTTTATATTTGCGGAGCTGCCGTTCAATGATATCTTCCACCAAATCAATGGAAACATACATGTCGTCGCTGGTCTGCTCCGCCCGTACTATATTTCCCTTCATCGGAATTGTCACTTCAATCTTTTGACGCTCCTTCTCCACACTCAGCGTCACATGAATCTCCGTGCTTGGCGCAAAGTAACGCTCCAGCTTCCCAATCTTGTCATAAATAGCAGACTTTAGACCCTCTGTCACACTTATCCCCTTACCACTGATGATATACCTCATGCCATCACTCCTTTTATTTAATATAGCCGCAGGACTATCTACTGCCTCCCTGCCAGCTTTCTCCTTTAGTATACCACATTTTCCCTCAATAGACAAGCCTATTCCTGCCCCATTTTCATACTATTATAAAAATTTATCCTGATTTTTTAGATAATTTCTTTGTCAAGAGATACTTTCCTTTTTGGATGATTTTTCTGTATTTTCATGAAAAAAGACCAAAACATCGTTCGACGAAAAAAGACGTTTTCCACTATTTTTCCCCCAGTTATCCCTGTGGATAATGTGGATAACTCTGTGTATAACCATTATTATACGTCTTTTTGACTTTTTTATATGTGGATAAATAATCCCCTATTACTGGAAATAACTGTCTTTTTCTCTATCATCTAAATTTCTGGCAGATTTTTTGTGCAGTTTGTATACCCGGTAATAATTTCCTCTTTTCAGACAGGAGAGACTTCTTATTTTTATTTTCAAATTATATCACAAAAAACCTATCCAAATCCGAATCTGTTTCTGCTCTGCCGCAGTGCGCTCCTGTCCGGAGAACTTTTGTATCATAGGGAAGTTTTAAAAACTTCCCTATGATACAAAAAATCCTGTAACCATCCAATTGTCTGAATGATTACAGGATTCTGATTCTTTGTTATTTTTTTAGTTGACAACTCTCCTTGCCATATAAGGAGTACGATATCTCATATTGGAAATCTTGATACCAGAGGAAGGATCGCTGGCGTGTACCACCTGTCCGCCTCCGATGTACATTGCTACATGGTTTACGGTTCCGCTGTTATTGGTATAGAAAATCAAAT
>CAJUFW010000105.1 GCA_910585655.1 uncultured Lachnospiraceae bacterium | reverse complement strand
TCCGCCAAAGTCGTCTCTCCCCAGCTATAATTGGTCAGATAATTTCCTTTAAAGAGCTGAGAAAACTCCTCCTTACCGGAAAGGTAATCATAGAGATCACACTGCACCTGTTCCGGAACAATTCGCCGTTTCCCGTCTACGACTTCTACAACTTCGGATATTCCGTACTCCTCCAAAATATTTTTCAGCCGCAGAGCGACCTTGCGGTATCTCGCCAAGGTAACAGGATTGACTGGTTCGCTCTCCCACAAAAAACTGATGGCTTCCTCGGAGGACACATAGCCGCCCCGGCGATCTACCAGTAAGGCAAACAGCTCCTTTGATTTCTTGTTACGAAAGGCGATCGGACGCTGCCCTACAAATACATCAAAATAACCAAACGTACGAATAGTTACTTCTTTTTCCTCCATATTGTAGAGCATGACGTATCGGGGAATGGAACCGGTCGGATGTTTTGGAGAACAAATCGCCTTAATACGCCGTTTTTTCCCGGATTTTAGATCCTGATAAAAGAACTCTGCCTCTCCGCTTTCTAACAGCTCTGCGAATCTTTCATAAGCTACCTCGCTGCGGGCGACAAACTCTCTAAGAGGAGTGCTTTGCTTCATTAACGGCAACCATTCCTCCTTTGTCAAGCCGAAAAAAACGCAGACATTCTCACTGGCATACAAAGGTGTTACCATCTGATTTGTCACCTCAAAAGCAGCTACTCCGTCGGTAAAGCGAATGACCAAATCCTGCAGGTTTTCTTTTAAGGAAAGATTTTCTGTCCGCAACAGCTCCGCTTCCTCGGCATCCGGAATGCGGCGGCAGCAATACAGCCTTACCGGACCATCCATCTGCAAAAAAATCCCGCTGTAGAGTCTCATTCTCCCATCTGAGGACTGCGCCCGGTATGTAACCTGCGGAGGCTTCTCTCCCTCCTGATGAAGCTTTTTCTGACCAAATTCCCGGAAAAAGCCGCGAACCTTTTCCCGTTCTTCTTCTGATACGATATCAGCAATCCATTTTTCTGTAGCTTCTTCCAACTGCATCGGAATCTGCTCTAACCATTGGAAACGAGGAGAATGGTTGCTGTAAAGGCATTTTACCGTATGAGAATCCAAATCGTATTCAAAAATTTTTTCGTATACGTCCGTCAGGGCTTTTAAATACCGTTCTGCCTCATTGGAACGTCTGATCTGATGCCGTTCGGTAACATCTATACAAATGCTTTGAAATTCCTCCTCGCCCCGCTCGTTGACGCATTTTGTCACCCAGCCAAACAGATGCGCTCGTGTCCCGTCGCAGCGAAGCACCGTCAGTTCTCCCATAAGCGGCATCCCGGCACTGTAAACCCGGTTTAAATACAAAGCAAAACGCCGACGTTCTTCCATCGGAATCATCAGAAAAATATTTTCCCGAAACAGTTCCAGATAATCCAGTTCCCCTTCTAAAACCTGAGGGAAACGCAGCAGCTCTCTCATCCGTTCGTTAAGATATGTTGCCTTTGGCTGCTTTTCGCAGGTATATTTGATGCACCCGTAAGGCATTGTTTCCTTTAAAAACTGCAAAGAATCATATTCGTTTTTGAGCGCTGTAATATCTGCCAATACAGAATATCCGGTCAATACACCGTCCTCCTGCCGCCTGACCGTTACGGTATCCTGTACAAATAAAACAGATTTATCCTTTTTTAGCAAACGGTATTCTGCATGTAAGATCTGCTCCTTTGTCTGCAGATTTTTAAGAAAACTCGTATAAATTTCACGATCCGCCGGATGCACTACAGAATAGTACAAATCTTCTTGATCGCTTAGCAGCTCTTCCTTTGTCATTCCCAACAGGCTGCATAGGCTTTGGCTGACATAGGACAGACGAACCGGCTCGGAAAATAGGTATTGATGGAATCCGAAAATACCCTGATCTAAAATATCCAATAGGAAATTATTTAACATATCCTGAAATCCTTTCGTTTTTAAAATAAGAATCCTGCCCAGAGGGCTTTCCTATCATACAAAAAATATGGTACACCACGTCCTGGCAGGTAGATTCCTGCCTTAGTTAGACGTAGTGTACCATATTTTCAAAAAAAGTACAATTCTTATCCTATTCTATTCCTGACGACGAAGTTCGCCTTTCTGCACTTTCCCGCTGATGGTTTTTGGCAGTTCTTCTACAAACTCTACCAATCGTACCCATTTGTATTCCGCCAGCTTCTGATTGCAAAATTCCTTGATTTCCTGTTCCAGCTCCTTAGTCGGCTCATAGCCTTTTTGCAGAAGGACAATAGCCTTGATTGCCTGACCGCGCAAAGTATCAGGGACACCGATGACCCCGCATTCCAAGACAGCCGGATGCTCCGTTAAAACATGCTCTACCTCATAAGGGCCGACGCGAAAGCCCCCCGTCTTGATAATATCGTCAAAGCGTCCATGAAACCAGTAAAGACCGTTTTCATCCTGATAAGCCGCGTCACCGGTATGATATACGCCGTCCCGCCATACGTAGCGGTATTGATCCTCATTATCCAGGTAAGCCGTAAAAATTCCGGTCTGTTTTCCCTGTTCCGGCGGAAGGATAACCACCTCTCCAATTTCCCCTGCCGACACCTGCTCTCCGTATTTGTTGCGAAGTTCGATCCGGTAAAAGGGCGACGGTCTTCCCATAGAGCCCGCTACTGCCTCGCTGCCCTTAAAATTTGCCATCAGCAGCGTCGTTTCCGTCTGACCGTAGCCTTCGCAGAGGGAAAGTCCCGTCCGTTCCGTAAATTTCCGGAAAACCTCCGGGGAAAGCATTTCCCCTGCGGTAGAAGCATGGCGCAGACTTGGCATCGCCGGAAGCCCTTTGCGTACCAGATAGCGGTACACCGTCGGCGGCGCACAAAAAGACGTCACCTGGTAACGGTTGATTACAGCGGTAAGCTGTTTGGGATCGAAGTTATCAAAATCATAAACCATCACCGCGCTGCCGACCAGCCACTGACCGTAAAGTTTGCCCCAGGACGCCTTCGCCCAGCCGGTTTCCGCCACGGTAAAATGAAGCCCGTCTTCCTCCGCCTGCTGCCAGTATTTTGCCGTTACAATATGCGCCAACGGATATGCAAAGTTATGAATCACACCCTTTGGATAGCCTGTCGTGCCAGACGTAAAATACAACAGCATCGGATCCTCTGCCGCCGTCTCCTGCCGTGCAAACTCCGTGGAAGCCTCCTGCATCTCTTTTGTAAGGTTCCGGAAGCCGCTCACCTCTTTTTGTACGCACCATAGCTTTATCGTTTTCTTATCCTCATCAATTCTCTCTAACGCTGCCTGGATTTTTTCCGGCACCTCGTTCTGCCAGGTACAAAGCACGGCGTCGGCTTTTAAAGCCTGGAGACGATAGACATAATCGTTTACCGTCAGCATATGGGTTGCCGGGATCATTGTTACCCCTAACTTATGCAGGGCAATCGCAGCAAACCAGTATTCATAGTGGCGTTTGAGGACAACCATCACCCGATCGCCCCGCCGCAGACCTGCCTGCCAAAATACATTTGCCATTTGATTGCTGTAGGCTTTGATTTCCGCAAAGGAAAATATATGTTCTTCCTGCTCGGTGTTGCACCAGACAAGCGCCGTTTTATCCGGCGTGGTGTCGGCAATCGCATCCACAACGTCGTAGCCAAAATTAAAATTGCTCGGATAGTCCAGCGCAAAGCTTACAAGCCGTCCGTTTTCATCCAGGCTTTCCAGACAATACTTCTGATAAAGACTCATAGGCATCCTCCTATTTTGCGGAAACGTTCATACCGTTTCCCGACCAGATCCAAATCGCCGGAAAGGGTACTCAGTTCCTCGGCTAAAAGGGTGCGGATACGGTCATAAAATTCTTTTTTCCCGATTTCTTTTTCCGAAAGAATACGTTCTATGACGCCTAAGCTCTTGGCGTCCTCGGCTGTCAGCTTCAGGCTGGCGGCAGCTTCCTCTGCCTTTGAGGCATCTTTCCAGAGGATGCTCGCGCAGCCTTCCGGGGAAATCACGGAATAGACGGCGTTTTGCAGCATCCAGACCCGATCTGCCACACCCAGCGCCAAAGCTCCTCCGCTGCCGCCCTCTCCGATCAAAATCGAGATAATCGGCACACAAAGAGTGGACATCTCCATCAGGTTTTCCGCAATCGCCTGACCCTGACCTCGTTCCTCGGCTCCTACACCGCAATAAGCCCCGGAGGTATCGATCAGACAGATAATCGGTCTGCCGAATTTCTCCGCCTGCTTCATCAGACGCAGCGCTTTCCGGTAGCCTTCCGGATGAGGCGCGCCAAAGTTCCGCCAGGCACGTTCTCTGGCAGTATGCCCCTTTTCTATTGCAATCACTGTTACCGGGCTGCCGTTAAGCCTGGCAATCCCGCCTACAATCGCCGGATCGTCCCGGTAGCGGCGATCTCCATGAAGCTCGATAAAGCCCTTAAAAATAGCCCGGATATAATCCAGTCCCGTAGGTCTTTTGTTGTCACGAGCCAGCTTCACCCGCTCATATGCTGTTCCACTCATGCTTCTATCCCTCCTGTGCGTTTCGGCATAGTTTCCTGCCGGCTCCTGCTGCGTCTCTTTTCGCATGGCTACGCTCCGCTGTGCATGCTCAAAAGTTCTGCCAACTGTTTCCTCTGGCTGCCGCGGCTGACAATTCCGTCGATAAACCCATGCTCTAAGACAAACTCTGACTTCTGGAAGCCGTTTGGCAGTGATTTTTTCGTCGTTTGCTCAATCACCCGCAGCCCGGCAAAGCCAACGGTCGCCTGCGGCTCTGCCAATATGATATCTGCTTCCATAGCAAAGCTTGCCGTCACGCCGCCGGTCGTCGGATCGGTCAGTACAGCCAGGTAAAACAACCCGGCATCGCTGTGCCGTTTTATCGCTGCACTTGTCTTCGCCATCTGCATTAAGGACAGCAAGCCTTCCTGCATTCTTGCACCGCCCGATACCGTAAAACCGACTACCGGAAGATGCTGCTTTAGCGCATATTCAAATAAGGAGGTCAGCTTTTCCCCTACTGCGCTCCCCATACTGCCCATCATAAAATAAGGCTCCATCACAAAGAGGCAGCAAGCTTGTCTGCCGATTTCTGCCGTTCCGCAGACTACCGCCTCTTCTTCGCCGCTGGCAGCGCGGACGGTTTCCGCCTTATCCTGATAGCCAGGGAAGTTCAGAGGATTTCCTGCTTTGTAGTCGGCATACAACTCCTGAAAGCTGCCCTTATCTGCCAGCATTTTGATCCGCTGGCGAGCCTTCATCCGAAAATGATAACCGCAGGAACAGACCAGATCATTTGCCCACAAACGACTGAGTGGAATATCTTTATGGCAGTTCGGACAGTTTTTTTCCGGTTCTCCCTCGTCACGCTGAACAGGCGCCGCTGTCCGTCCGCCTTCCTCCAACTGGTTTTTTGGTTTTAAAAACTTGATGAAAGCCATTTTGTCACCTGTTTCCCATAAACGTCAGATCGTAGCTGCCCGACGAAAATCGTTCGTCCTCTACGATCTGCAATTGTTCTTCAATATTTGTGGCAATTCCGTCAATCACCAGCTCGCATAAAGAAGCGCGCATCTTTCTTAACGCTTCTTCTCTCGTTGCCGCATGGACAATCAGCTTTCCCAAAAGGGAATCGTAATACGGCGATACTACCGTCCCCTCCACCAGACAGGTGTCAAAGCGTACGGAAGGGCCGCCCGGCACATGGAGCATCCGCAGCGTCCCGCAGCCTGCCGCATTGATCCGGCATTCGATCGCTGATCCGTTCAGTCTGATATCTTTTTGCGTAAAGAAAAGCGGAATTCCCGCGGCAATCCGAATCTGCCATTTTACCAGGTCGTACCCGGTAAGCATTTCTGTTACACAGTGTTCTACCTGCAGCCGGACGTTCATCTCCATAAACCAGAAATTTCCTGCCTGATCCAGAAGAAATTCCAACGTTCCTGCCCCGACATAGCCGATTTTTTTCACGGCTTCTGCTGCGTTCTGTATCAGTGCTTCTCTTTGCTGGTCGTTTACTGCCGGGGAAGGCGTTTCCTCAATCAGCTTCTGGTTGCGCCGTTGCAGCGAACAGTCACGATCCCCCAGACAGACCACATGCCCCTCTTCGTCTGCCAGCATCTGAAGCTCTACATGCCGGGCAGGGAAAATATATTTTTCCAGATAGACGCTGCCGTCTCCAAACGCTGCCAGCGCCTCACCGGACGCCTGGACATAAGCCTCTTCCAGTTCAGACGCCTCTCTGATCAGACGAATCCCTCGTCCGCCGCCGCCTGCGCACGCCTTTAGCATCAGCGGATATCCGATCCGTTCCCCTGCCTTTACTGCTTCCTCTATCGAGGAAAGTGCCTTTGTACCGGGAATCACGGAAAGCCCTGTACCGCTTATCAGCTCTTTTAACGCTGCCTTATCGCTCAGCCGTTCCATACTGTCAGGAGCCGGTCCGATAAACACCAGCCCGTTTTTCCGGCAAAGCCTGGCAAAGTGGGCATTTTCTGAAAGGAAGCCATAGCCTGGATGAATCGCCTGAGCGCCTGCCAAAATCGCCGTGCTGATGATCTGATTTTCGTTCAAATAGCTCTCGGAGGCCTCTGCACTGCCAATGCAATAGCTCTGGTCAGCTAACGCTACATGGAGGGCATTCTTATCCGCCTCTGAATACACCGCTACGGTGGCGACTCCCATTTCCTTACAGGCTCGTATGATACGAACAGCGATTTCTCCTCGGTTGGCAATCAATATTTTTGAAAACATATGCTATTCTCCCGTTACGGCAAAGGAAAACTCTCCGGCTACACAGAGCCGTTCCCCTACCTTCACCGTCCCTTCTGCAAAATAAAAAGGATGCTTTGACCGTTTGATATAACAGGAAGTCTCCACCTGATCCCCTACTCCAACCGGAGAACGGAATTTGACGTTATTTAAGCCGGTATATGCGGGGAGTTGTCCTTCTTTTAAGACGTCCTTCATCAGAATACAAGCCGTCTGAGCCAGCATTTCACAAAGAATCACTCCCGGCACTACCGGATGCCCTGGAAAATGCCCCTGCAGGAAAAATTCATCCCCGCGAACCGTATAGGTTCCGACAGCCACGCCATCCTTTTCTTCTACGCCATCCAAAAGCAGCATTGGCTCCCGATGAGGCAATATTTGTTTGATTTCTTCTCGGTTCATAAATACTCCTTCTGTCAGCCTGCCCGTCTTATCTGGAACAGCTCCGTGCCGTATTCTACGACCTGACCATTTGTCACACAGATCTTTGCTATTACGCCGTCTTCCTCCGCTACGATTTCATTCATCAGCTTCATCGCTTCTACCAGACAAAGCACCTGCCCCTTTTTTACCGAATCCCCTATCGACACATAAGGAGCGGCATTTTCCGCAGAGGCAGCGTAAAAGATTCCCACCAGAGGAGAGCGCACTGCCATACAGCCGCTTTCCACGGTTTCCCCTCCTGCTTCCCCGGTTTGAGGATCCGATACGAAAACCGTTTTTGGCGCGGCGATCTCTCTG
The DNA here is from genome assembly GCA_910585655.1 of uncultured Lachnospiraceae bacterium. GTDB lineage: Bacteria > Bacillota > Clostridia > Lachnospirales > Lachnospiraceae > MGBC131033. Next base: position 4,495 of record CAJUFW010000105.1, on the reverse strand, counting down.
ACTTCTGCGGCTGGCGTCCGTTCTAAACGTACCTTTTTATTATCTTCTGTGATCTCTAAGCCGGTTAAGCCTAATTCCTGCATCAGTTCTGCATATTTACGGATATCTGTTTCCTTCATCGCTTACACCTTTCTAAAAGCCAGACAAGCGTTGTGACCGCCAAAGCCCAACGAATTGGACAGCGCCAGATCAACGTCAGCTTTTACTGCTGTATTCGGCACATAGTTTAGATCGCACGCCTCATCCGGTTCCTTTAAATTAATCGTCGGAGGAAGGACTCCTTCCTTTAAAGCAAACAGACACGCCAACGCCTCGATTGCCCCAGCCGCTCCCAACATATGCCCGGTCATGGACTTGGTGGAACTGATATAGGCTCTTTTTGCCGCCTCTTCACCTAACGCCTTTTTAATCGCCATGGTTTCCAGAACATCGTTCATCGGCGTACCTGTTCCATGCGCGTTGATATACACGGTTTCTCTTTCCTGATAGCCTGCCTCTGCCATCGCTTCTGTCATCGCTCTGGCTCCGCCTCTCGCCTCCGGGTGAGGAGCCGTAATATGGTAAGCGTCACAGGTAGAGCCATAGCCGCAGACCTCTCCGTAAATGGTAGCTCCCCGCTTTCTGGCATGTTCGTATTCCTCCAACACCAGCGCGACCGCCCCTTCTCCAATCACAAAACCACCCCGACGCTTATCAAACGGCAGAGAAGCCGCATCCGGATCCTCGGAGGTAGACAATGCCTGCATATTGATAAAACCTGCTACTCCGGAAGCCGAAATCGATGCCTCCGCTCCGCCGCTGATGACTGCGTCCGCATAGCCATGACGAATCAAACGCATCGCCTCTCCAATAGCGTTGGATCCGGATGCGCAGGCGGTAACTGCCGGCATGGCAGACCCCCTGCAATCATGGCGGATCGCAATCATTCCGGCTGCCATATTGGCGATCATCATCGGAATAAACAAAGCGGATACCCGACGCGGACCCTTTTCCATCAGTTTGGTATGTTCTTTTTCAAAGGTATCAATGCCGCCAATGCCGGTGCCGAACCAGACGGAAAAACGCTCCGGCTCGACTGTTCCTTCGATTCCGCTTTCTTCTACTGCCTGCTGGGCTGCCGCTACTGCTAATTGCGTATAACGATCCGTCCGCAGCACATCATTGACTTCCAGATAATCCTTTGGCTCAAATCCCTTTACTTCTGCGCCGAGCTTTGCCTTATAGCCTTCTGTATTAAATAAGGTTATCGGAGCGATTCCGTTTTTTCCGGACTTTAAGCCCTCCCAGGTTGTCTTCGTATCATTTCCTAACGGAGTGACCGCGCCGATTCCTGTTACAACTACTCTTCTATTTTCACCTGTCATCTTTTTCCCTTCCTTCTTGCCGCCCTGCCTGTTCTATCCTTCTACATTGCCATCCCGCCGTCTACGCGGATCACCTCGCCGGTAACATATCCGGCAGTTGCCAAAAAGGCAGCGGCTTCTGCTACCTCGTCCGCCGTTCCTATTCTGCCTAGAGGAATGTTTTGCAGCAGCGGATTGTCTGTCTGGTTCTGTGTCATATCCGTTGCAATAAAGCCCGGGGCAATCGCATTGCAACGAATTCCACGAGGGGCAAGTTCCTTTGCTACGGATTTGGTAAGACCAATCAGCCCTGCCTTAGAAGCCGCATAGTTGCTTTGCCCGGCGTTTCCTGCCAGTCCGGACACCGAACTGATGTTGATGATACAGCCTTCTCGATTTTTTAAAAATAATCCCGTACAATGACGAATCATATGGAAGGCTCCTTTCAGGTTCGTATCCAGCACCATGTCAAAATCTTCTTCCTTCATCCGGGCAATCAATCCGTCCCTTGTGATACCTGCGTTATTTACCAAAATATGTATGGTATCAAAATCTGCCTTGATTTGTTCTATCGTTTCCTTGACTGCGGTAAAATCCGATACATCGCACTGATACGCCTTTGCCGTTACTCCATGTTCTGTCCGGCAGGTTTTACAAACTTCTTCTGCTGCTGTAGTATTTCCTGCGTATAAAACTGCAATATCGGCTCCCAAAGATGCCAGCTTGCAGGCAATTGCGGCGCCGATTCCTCTGGAACCTCCGGTTATCACAGCCGTTTTTCCTTTTAACATCCTTCTACCTCCGCCAAATAGTCAGCCATGGTATAGGCTGTCACGTTTGCATCTATTTTTTTCATCATATTGGTCAAGGTCTTTCCAGGTCCTAATTCTACAAAGGTATTGATTCCGTCGGCAATCATCCGGCGAATCAGCCGTTCCCAGAGTACCGGGCTGCTGATCTGAGTCGAAAGCAGTTCTATCACATCTGCCGCGGCGCAAGGATAAAGCCCGGCAGTCCGGTTTGCATAAAGAGGAATGGATCTTTCTTTTAATTCTGCTTTTTCCAGTTCTTTAGCAAACGCTTTTGCCGCCTCTTCCATAAACGGAGAATGAAACGCGCCTCCTACCTTTAGTGGTACTATCCTGCCTCCCTGCGCTTTTATCTCAGTCAAAAATTCCTCCATCTGACTGCCAAGACCGGAAACGGTAATCTGTCCTGGACAGTTGTAGTTGACCGGATATACGTCAGGATATTTTGCGCAACATGCTTCGACTTGTTCCGAAGAGAGCTTTAGCACTACCGCCATCCTGGCTTCGTATCGTTCTGCTTCCCGCTGCATCAGCTCTCCCCTTTTGCATACCAGACGGAAGCCTGTTTCCAAATCAAACAGTCCGCTGATCGTCGCCGCCGCTACCTCTCCTAGTGAAAAGCCTGCTACCGCCACCGGGACAACGCCCTTTTTTTGCAGTATTTCCGCTGCTGCCAATTCCAGGGCAAACAGGCAGGGCTGTGTATTTTTGGTTTCCTTCAATTCCTCTTCTGTTCCGCTAAAGCATTGCCTGGAAGTGCCTGGGCGGATGGCATCGCAGCATTCATAGACTGCGGCTGCCGCCGGATAATGCTTTACCAGCTCCTCTCCCATGCCTGGATACTGATCGCCCTGTCCGGAACATAAAAAAGCTAGTTTCTGATCCATTGTGACGCCCTTAGGAGAAGCGGTTCTGCCTCCTCCATAACCTCTCTTATTATTTCAGCGGCTGGCTGCTCCTTTTTCACCATCGCGGCAACCTGACCGGAAAGAAAACATCCTTTTTCGTTGTTCCCTTCCTGTACGGCAGCCCGCAGAGCGCCTGCGCCTAAAGCTTCCAGCTCCTCGTCCGGCATACCGCCGTATTCTGCCTTGGAATACATCCTGGCAAATGGCGTCCGCAGGCTACGAACCGGATGCCCCAGCCGTTTTCCTGTCACCATGGTACAAAGGTCTGTCGCCTTTAAAATCTTTTCCTTATAGGAAGGATGAATGTTACATTCCACAGCGCTTAAAAAACGCGTTCCCATCTGTACGCCGCAGGCGCCCAGCATAAAGGCAGCGGCTACTCCTCTGCCGTCTGCAATCCCTCCGGCAGCCAGAACCGGCAAGGAGGTCGCATCGCAGATCTGAGGCACCAATACCATCGTAGTCAGTTCTCCCACATGACCGCCGCTTTCTCCGCCTTCTGCAATCAACGCAGCGGCTCCCAGACGGGTCATCAGCTTTGCCATCGCCACGGAAGCTACTACCGGGATCACCTTGATGCCCGCCTTCTTCCAGGTTTCCATATAAGCAGAAGGGTTGCCGGCTCCTGTCGTAACTACCTCTACCCTTTCTTCTGCTACCACCTGCGCTACCTCATCTGCAAAAGGGCTCATCAGCATGATGTTTACTCCAATCGGAGCCTTCGTCAGTGATCTGGCGACGGCAATCTGCTCCCTGACATATTCCCCTGAAGCGTTCCCGGCAGCAATGATCCCAAGACCGCCGCCCTCAGAGACCGCCGCTGCCAGCCTTCCGTCTGCAATCCACGCCATACCGCCCTGAAACAGCGGATAGCGGATATTCAGTAATTCACAAAGTACGGATGCTATCATAATCTTAACCCTGCTTACTCTGGATGAATTTGTCCAGATCCGCTACTGTTTCTACCTTTTGATCCAGTTCAATCTCTATCCCGATTTCATCTTCCAAATTCATCAAAAGTTCTACTGTATCCAGAGAATCAATTCCCAGTTCCGAAAAGGTACTCTCCGGCTTTACCGTTGCTACGTCACATCCTGTACGCTCCGAAACAATTTTTGCTATTAAATCAAAATACATATTATGTTCCTCCTGTTTTCTTTTTTGTTTTTGTGTAAAAATTCTATACGGCTCTGTGCCTGTCGCGCCTTATCATACAACAAACCGTGTTCCTTTCCGATTCCGGAAGAGTTCCCGCAGCGTTCCACTTTTCTATGAAAAAGAATTCTACAAAGTGGAATTCTCGCGCCGAAGCGCGTCTGCGTCAGCAGACATTTTCCTTAGGCACGAAGTGCGCATCCTCCGGAGAACTTTCCTATCCTACAAGAAATCCTATAAAAACACTTGTACAATTTTTCCAGATGCCCTATAATCTATT
>CAJUFW010000104.1 GCA_910585655.1 uncultured Lachnospiraceae bacterium | reverse complement strand
GCGGTTGCCTTACGGCAACATCTTCCATTCGCGCGAGTGTGCATCCCGCCCGGAGAACTTTCCTATCCTATAAAAAAGAGGGATCACATGCAAGCATGCAATCCCCTTTCCATCCAAGAACGCCTTGGCCTGCCTTTGTCGCTATCTTACTTTAATGTAACCTTAGCGCCTTCAGCCTCCAGTTTAGTCTTGATCTCTTCAGCCTCTTCCTTAGAAGCGCCTTCTTTAATTACCTTTGGAGCGCCGTCAACGGTATCCTTTGCTTCCTTTAAGCCAAGACCGGTGATCTCACGTACTACCTTGATAACCTTAACCTTGTTCGCACCTGCCTCTGTCAGCTCTACGTCGAACTCAGTCTTCTCTTCTGCTGCTGCGCCGCTTGCAGCCGGACCTGCTACTACTACGCCTGCTGCAGCAGATACGCCAAACTCTTCCTCACAAGCCTTTACCAGCTCGTTTAACTCTAATACGGTCATACCCTTGATCTGTTCAATAAATTCCTGAGTAGTCATTTGTTCTACCTCCATATATTACAATATTTTTTCCTTCGGCAGCCGGCTGATAATGCCTGGCTCGCCGTCGCGGCACTATGCCGCTCTCTTCCCGGCAATTCCGGAAAGAAGTTTACGCAGCTTCGCCCTTTTCGGCAATCTGCTTTAAGACACGCGCAAGATTTGTAATCGGAGACTGCAAGCTTCCCAAAAGCTTGGAAAGAAGCACTTCTCTTGACGGGATATCTGCGATTACCTTCATGCCGGCTGCATCATAGTAAGTTCCCTCTACAACGCCTGCTTTAATCTCAAGCGCCGGAGCTGTCTTTGCAAATTCGCTGATCACTCTCGCCGGAGCTGTCGCATCGTCAATACCGAATGCTACTGCAGTAGGTCCTTCCAAATGTGCATCAAGCTGTGCGTAATCACTTTCCTCAAACGCTCTTTTGAGTAACGTGTTCTTGTATACTTTGTATACAACGCCAGCCTCTCTTAAAGCCTTACGTAGCTTGGTATCTTCCTCTACGGTCAATCCGCGATAATCTACCAGTACAGCAGACTGTGCCTTTTCTACATGCCCTTTGATCTCGTCCACAATCGGCTGCTTGATCTCTACTTTTGCCATGACGGTTCCCTCCTTCTATTATTTTCCTACCAAAGACGTGCCAAAACGTATTCATGCTCTATCATATGAAAAAGAATTCCACAAAGTGGAATTCTCGCGCCGAGCGCGGTTGCCGAACGGCAACATCTTCCATGCGCGCGAGTGCGCATCCCCCGGAGAGCTTTTTGTATAATAGGGAAGTTCAAAGAACTTTCCTATTATACAAAAAAAGCCCTGTATCCAAAGACACAGGGGCTGTATCATACATGCTATACAATCCTCGGCAGGCGTCTTCCGCTCCCGTTCCTCTCTTATCGGTTCGTTCGCTTCTTTCTTACACACGCTCTGTGTACCTGCTGTCTTCGGCAATGTCCTGTGGCATAACGTAACTGCTATGCCGCACAACGAAGTTATTTATACCATAGATTTCCCTATTTGTCAACTGCTTTTTTGATGTTCGTTCTATTTCCGGCAGCCTTTAGCTCCTTGAAAATTCTGCGGCGTTCGTCGCTGCTTTCCTCCGCCCAATATTCATAGCCGCGCAGATAGCTGTCCCAATGATACGAAAAGCAGCAATCCAGACTCATCTGAACTGCCGCTTTTTTCTGTTGTTCTTTTTACCAGGTCTTTTCCAGGCTCATCTGGAAATCCAACTGGTATGGGCTGTCGGAAGCAGCCTTAATCTCCTCATAGATACCGCGGCGTTCGTCGCTGCTCTCTTCTGCCCAGTATTCATAACCACGCAGATAGCTGTCCATCATCTCATCCCAAGAACCAAACGCTCCCTGAATGGTCTGAGCGATCTCTAAGGACTTGTCCAACGCTTCCTGCTCTGTATAGTAATCTGCCAGATAATACATGCTCATCAGGCTCATTGCCCGGCAATAGTCCCATCCATCAATTGCATTAGCGCCATACTGCTCATACATCGTATAGATGTCCACGTAGCCCTTTGCCTCATCCTCGCTGACACCGAAGTTTTCTACAACGAAGTTCACACGCTCGTCCTCTGCTACGTCGCCTAAACCGCACTGCTGCAGATACTCTCCGTTCTCTGCAAAGCCGCTGCGCTGTCCTTCAGAGAGCAATGTATTGATAGTCTCGTCTGCAGATGCACGATCGGTTACGCCCCAGTTCTGGTTTAGAGAATTCTGCCATAAGGTCTTGGCATCGTCATTGGCAGCAGAACCGGCAAAGCGGTTATAATCCTGTCCGTTGATTTTCATTAAAACAGCATAAGACGCATTAAACCAACGGATAGTATCTGTCATCTCTACGGTAGTCCGATCTTCTTCCTCCGGTACTACCTCTGTAAACTTACTGCAGGAAGCAGCAAAGGAACCTTTGATTCTATCGTTTAGTTTACTTGCTACATAACCCAGAGAATAATACGCATATTCTGTCTCACCATAGACAATATATGCCTTCGCATCCTGTCCGCCGGAAGAGATATCAGCAGAGATTACTTCTGTGTTGGTCATTCCCGGAACCTCGATTCCGTCTACTTCTTCTGTATTTGTCGGGCTATACGCCGTTTTAATAAACTCTTTCAGGGCGTCCATATTTTCCATAGGAATCGTCCCGTTCTTTGGAAATTGCAGCAAAAACGCTGCCTCGCTACCGTCAGCTCTTCCTACTGCGAGGAAGGTATCTAACTGCATGTCATTTGTTATCCAGTCCTTGTCAAAATACATAGATGCCGCTCCATTTGGAATAGCAAATTCCTTCATGTCTTTAAGCCAATCCTCGGTTGTCTTTGAGGAGCTGCTACAGCCCTGTAAAAACATAGCTGCTGTCAACAGCATGACCAGACAAAGTGTCCAGAATCCACGCCTGCTCCCTTTTGTGTTACTTTGTTTCACGTAACTCATCCTCCTTACATGTCCTTTTTATCCGGTTTCTTTGGTGTTTTAGCCAAACCAAGGTCTGATAGACCCCTTACAGTTGGTTTTCACCGCACACCAGTTCTTAGCATATCACAAAAGCGGCTAAGATACAAGTCATAATTTAACAAATTTTCCTATGTCTTATTTTTTATACAGAATTTTATAATAAGAAGTCATCAATTCTGTAATTCTATATTGTCATTCCCTAACACAAATGATATAATCTGGTAAGTGTCCGTAAGAATATTAGCAAGGAGAGAATACAAATGGGCAAATTATTTCATTACCTGCGCTATTATAAAAAGGAAAGCATCCTAGGTCCTCTGTTTAAGCTTCTGGAAGCTACCTTCGAGCTGCTTGTACCACTTGTGATGGCGCAGGTCATCGACGTCGGTATCAAAAATCAAGACACCCCCCATATTTTGCAGATGTGCGGAATTATGGTTCTGCTAGGCGTGATCGGTCTGGCATGTTCCCTGACTGCGCAATATTTTGCCGCCAGGGCGTCGGTCGGCTTTACGACTTCCGTCAGACGGGATTTGTTTTCCCACATTGAGCATCTATCCTACTCGGAAATCGACACTCTGGGAACCTCAACGCTGATCACTCGTATGACGAGCGATTTAAACCAGGTGCAGTCCGGTCTTAACTTGGCGCTACGTCTGCTCCTCCGTTCCCCGTTTGTGGTATTCGGCGCTATGGTCATGGCTTTTACCATCGATGTGAAAGCGGCAGTTCCTTTTGTTGTTGTCATTCCGCTGCTTTCTATTGTTGTATTTGGGATTATGTTAATCACTATCCCGCTTTATAAAAAAGTACAAAACCGCTTGGACCAGGTGACGCTGACCACCAGAGAAAATCTCACCGGAGTCCGGGTAATCCGCGCATTCCATAAGGAAGAAGAGGAAACAGCCCGTTTCGCAGACGCCAATAGCGCATTGACCAGTATTCAGCTTTTTGTCGGTCGTATTTCCGCTCTGCTTAACCCGATTACCTACATTATTATCAATGCCGGTATCCTTGCCGTCATCTGGACTGGCGCCTGGCAAGTCGAAGATGGTATTTTAACGCAAGGCGCCGTAGTCGCCTTAATCAACTACATGTCTCAGATTTTAGTGGAACTGGTCAAGCTGGCAAATCTGATCATTACGATTACCAAGGCAGTTGCCTGTGGAAACCGTATTCAGGCGGTATTTGACGTTACCTCTAGTATGCAGTTTCCAGAAGGGAAGCATGCTTCCTCCACTGCATCTGGCTCCGAAGATATGCCTGCCGTTGTTTTTGACCATGTTTCCTTTACTTATAAGGATGCGAAAGCAGAATCCTTGTCGGATATCCATTTTACAGCCCATAAGGGAGAGACAATCGGTATCATCGGCGGCACAGGTTCCGGCAAAACTTCTCTGGTCAACCTGATTCCCCGCTTTTACGACGCTACCAACGGCAGTATCCGGATATTCGGTCAGGATATCCAATCTTACACTGCAGAAGAATTAAGAGATCAAATCGGAGTCGTACCGCAAAGAGCCGTTCTCTTTAAAGGAACCATCGCGGACAACCTCCGTTTCGGCAAACAGGACGCTACTCCGGAAGAAATGAAGGAAGCGCTTTCCTTTGCGCAAGCCAGTGATTTTGTCTCTTCCAAATCCGGAGGGCTAAACGCAGTAGTCGAGCAAAACGGTCGAAACTTCTCCGGTGGTCAGAAGCAACGTCTGACGATTGCCAGAGCCTTTATCCGTAAGCCGCGTATCCTTATTTTAGACGACAGCGCTTCTGCTCTTGATTATGCAACCGACGCCAAGCTGCGCCAGGCGATTCGGGACATGAGCCCGGAAATCACCGTCTTTGTCGTTTCGCAGCGTACTTCCTCAATTCGTCATGCCGATCAGATTATCGTGTTAGACGACGGGCAGGTGGCAGGCATCGGTACACACGATGAACTGCTGGCTGGCTGCGAAGTTTACCAGGAAATTTATTATTCCCAATATCCAAAGGAGGCAGAATCCCATGGCTAAAAACAAAGCCTCAAAAGGCGGCAATCAACAAACTTTGCAGAAGGTTCTGCATTATATCAGACGCTATTGGTTTCTGGTGATAGCATCCTTACTCTGTGCCAGTGGCACGGTCGTCCTTACTTTATACACTCCGATCCTGACAGGTCGGGCAGTCGATTTGATTCTGGCGCCAGGTCAGGTTGATTTTGACGGAATACTCGCTATTTTGCGTACGACTGCGATTCTCCTTTTGATTACCGCGCTCCTGCAATGGATTATGAATATCTGTAACAACAACATTACCTATCGGGTCGTCAAAGATATCCGCCGCCAGGCGTTTGCCAGACTAGAGGAGCTTCCGCTAAGCTACTTAGATCAGCATCCGGCAGGGGATATCATCAGCCGAATCATCGCCGATGTTGATCAGTTTTCCGAAGGGCTTTTAATGGGCTTTACCCAGCTCTTTACCGGAGTGCTGACCATTGTTGGCACACTGGGTTTTATGTTGAGCATCAATCTGTCGATTACCTTAGTGGTCGTATTGATTACTCCGGTATCCTTATTTGTCGCTGCATTTATTGCCAAGCGTACCTATTCGATGTTTCATCTTCAATCCAGCACCCGTGGAGAGCTGACCGGGCTAATCGAAGAAATGGTAGACAATCAGAAAGTTGTACAGGCGTTTGGCTACGAAGATCACGCGCAGGAACGATTTGATGAAATCAACGGCAGACTGCAGGACTGCAGCCTCCGCGCCATTTTCTTTTCCTCTATCACCAACCCCTCCACCCGGTTTGTCAATGGGCTGGTGACGACCGGCGTCGTGCTGTCCGGCGCCTTGGCGGCTCTGCGGGGACACCTGTCTGTCGGCGGGCTTTCCTGCTTTATCAGCTACGCCAACCAGTATACCAAGCCTTTTAACGAAATTTCCGGCGTTGTCACCGAGCTGCAAAACGCTCTTGCGTCCGCGTCTCGTGTGTTTGCTTTTATCGAAGAGGAACCTCAGATACCAGACGCACCTGACGCCAGAGTATTGACTGAAGCCGACGGCTCCGTCGAGCTGGATCAGGTCGATTTCTCCTATGTACCGGAAGTTCCGCTGATCGAGGAGTTAAATCTGGCAGTACGTCCTGGGCAGCGTATCGCTCTGGTGGGACCGACCGGCTGCGGCAAAACGACCCTTATCAACCTTTTAATGCGTTTTTATGATGTCACTGCGGGGGCAATCCGTGTCAGCGGCTCCGATATCCGCGATATCACCCGAACAAGCCTGCGTTCCAATTATGGTATGGTGCTTCAGGAAACGTGGCTTTCCAGCGGTACGATCCGCGACAATATCTGCTACGGGAAGCCGGATGCCACCGAAGAAGAAATGATTGCTGCGGCAAAGGCTTCTCACGCCCATAGCTTTATCAAACGTCTGCCGCAGGGTTATGATACAATTATCAAAGAGGACGGCGGAAATCTCTCACAGGGACAAAAGCAGCTTTTGTGCATTACCCGTGTTATGCTCTGCCTTCCGCCAATGTTGATTTTAGACGAAGCGACCTCCTCCATTGATACCCGGACAGAAATCCGTATTCAGAAGGCATTTAACAAAATGATGAAGGGCAGAACCAGCTTTATCGTCGCCCACCGTCTCTCTACCATTCAGGAAGCAGACGTTATTTTAGTCATGAAAGACGGGCATATCATCGAACAGGGCAGTCATGAAGAACTGCTCGCCGGAAATGGATTCTACGCCGATCTGTACCGGAGTCAATTTGAAGGATAGCCTATCAATAAGAATCCTGTTTTGCAGGAGGGCTTTCCTATCATACAAAACAGAGCTGTGTTTTTGTGATTGCCTAAAAAGCAGTTTCATCACCAAAACACAGCTCCTTTATGTTCTATTAAAATGTTTTTTCTTTACAGAAGATAGGTTCTCAGACCTTCTATCATCATCCGATGCCCGTCTGCAGCCTGCGGCAGCTCCGGATTGGAAGTAAAGCCATGAGGTACGCCCTGAAAGCGTTTCATCGTTACTTCTACTCCAGCCTGCGCCAGCTTTTTCCCATACTCTTCTCCTTCTTCTCTCAAAGAATCGATCTCACACGTCAGGATAATCGCCGGCGGTAAATCAGCAAGTTCCTCCTGGCTGGCATAAATCGGCGAACAATAGACATCTCCGGCAGCTTCCGGCGACTCGCAATAGGCAGCATTAAACATCTCTGCAACTTCCGGCGGAATCGCTCCTTCTGTAAAAAACTTCGCCTTTGGATCGGTCAGAACATCTAACGGCGGATAATCCAATATCTGACAGCAGAACCCAAATTCACCGGATTTCTTAGCCATCATACATACCACGGTAGAAATATTGGCACCTGCGCTATGACCGCCAATCGCCATTTTCGTCCGATCGATGCCATATTCTTCCGCGTGGGAAGCAACATACTTCACCACATCATAGACATCCTCTTTGTCCCCCGGGCATTTCGTCTCCGGAGCCAGGCGATATTCTATGTTGATAATCGTAATATCAAGCGCGTCGAGGAAAATTTTACACATAAAATCATCCCCTTCCGGATCTCCCATCACGAAGCCACCCCCGTGAATGTTGAAAAAGACCGGAGACAATCCCTTTCGTTCTACCGGCTTGTAAATAAGACACCTGGCTTGTCCTGCTCTGGTTGGAATATAAATTTCCTCACCAAATACGTTCATCTGTTTGCGGCGCTCCTCTGCCTGCCGCCGCATGGCTGCTAACATGTTTAAGTCCATTTGAATGCTCCTTTCTGTGATAAACTGACTTTATAAAGTCCTTTTTTATCATCAGCTTTATTCTATCACAAAAAGGAGAGGATTTCCAGAAAAAGAAACTACCCTACATGGCTAAAACCCCAATTTATGAAGTAACATAACGATATCTTTAGGCTTTAGCACCTTACCCGTAGCAATTACCTTTTCATTGACAACAAGGGCAGGCATACTCATAACACTATATTCCATTACCTTCTGCATATCCGTAATGTACTCAACCTCTACAGAAAGCCCCATATCTTCTATTGCCTGTTTTGCATTCTCATACTGCTCATGGCAGGATTTACAGCCTGCGCCTAACACTTTCATACAATAGATATTATCTGCTTTTGCATTCGGGCAACTCTCCTCTGTCCTGCCTTCTGTATCCTTTTTCTGTAAAAAATCAAACAATGCCATCGTAATACCTCCTAATCATGAAATAATTAAATATTGTATCATGTTGAAGAAATAACCCACAACAATAATACCGACGGTACATATTGCAATGAAAATACCAAGCAGTTTTGGCTTTACCGCTTTGCGTAGCATAATCATTGACGGTAAAGAAAGTGTAGTAACACCCATCATAAAAGATAGAACAACTCCAAGCAATGCTCCTTTTGCAAGCAAAGCTTCTGCAATCGGAATCGTTCCGAATATATCGGCATACATTGGAACGCCTGCAAACACGGCAATCACAACGCCAAAGAGGTTCCTGTCGCCAAGCAATCTTACGATAAAGCCCTGTGGTATCCAATTATGAATCATTGCTCCAATACCCACACCAATCAAAATATATGGAGCAACTTTTTTTGCCGTAGAAGCAACCTGTTCAACAGCATACTTCATACGGTCTCTCACATGCAATTCCGTTTGCGGCATATCTATGGCATGACCATTACGAATATATTCCTCAACTTGATGTTCCAGATGCAGCTTTTCTATCAAACTACCTCCCACAACCGCAATTATAAGACCAAGTACAACATAGAGTACGGCTACTCTCCAGCCAAAAATACTCATTAGCAAAACAAAACTGCCAAGGTCAACCATCGGCGACGAAATAAGGAAGGAAAAAGTTACCCCCAAAGGCAAACCCGCACTTGTAAACCCGATAAACAGCGGAATTGATGAGCAAGAACAAAATGGTGTTACCGTTCCAAGCAGCGCGGCAACGATATTTGCCCATATTCCGTGAAAACGTCCAAGTATTTTTTTTGTTCTCTCCGGCGGAAAAAAGCTTTGGATATAGGATAAAATCAAAATCAGAACACCTAATAACACCATTATTTTCATTGTATCATAAAGAAAAAAACGAACACTTTCGCCAATTCTGCTTTCCAGATCAAGATCACACCATTCCAGTAAGCTGCCGATACTACGCTCAAGCCACCTCATACCCAAAATTTCATTTTGAAAAAAATCCCATGCTACTTTTAACCGTTTCATAAGCACAATCTCCTTATATAGTTAAATTGAAATATATCTATGTATTGTGGATTTTATAAGTCGTGAGGAAAAGAACATGTTTACTTTTCGTCACACGACTTATTTTCATTCGATCCGGAAATACACACCAGTTCCTGCAAGCATTGAACAGCGATTCCTGCACCTTCGGCAGAAATCGAATAATGTGTCCACTTTCCTTCTTTTCGCCCGACTACAATACCAGAATCACAAAGTATCTTCATATGATGCGATAAAGTAGGCTGTGACACATTGATTTCTTCCAGCAACCTACAGCCGCATTTCTCACCGGTAGCAAGTAATTTCAAGATCCGTATACGGTTCTCATCACAAAATGCCTTGAAAATAACAGAAATTTTCCTTTCGTCCAGCATTCACTCCATTACCTCCCATAGATAACTATCTATATTATATACAATCCACAGAAGAATGTCAATCTGATATCCACTTTTTTTCACTATCCAAAACTCCAGACGCCAAAGGAATAATCCGCCGGTTTTCCAATTTTACAGCCTTTTGGCATAGGCTTTGCAGACGCGAATCATGGGAAATCAGAAAAATAATACTATCGGAAAACTCCTGCTTTACTTCCTGCAGCAGCTCATACGAAGCACTTTCTTCCATAGAGTTTGTGCTTTCATCCAAAATGATCACATCCGGCTGTTCTAAATAAAGTCTTGCCAATGCCAGCTTTTGCTTATCCCCGCCGGAAAGATTACTTCCGTTTTCTAAAATAACCGTTTCCAGCCCTTCCGGCAAGGCACAAAATTTCTGTAAAAAAGGCTTTTTCTTTAACTCCTCCCATCGCTCCTTGCTGACCTGCTTACCCATTCGTAAATTTTCTTCTATGGTACCGGTTATAATCGGAATATTTTGGGATAGGAACTGTATCCGCTTCCTTATATCTGTTGTCCGCAATTCCTGAATATCCGTTCCGTTGATAAAAATAGTGGAAGCCGGGAAAAATTTCAGCAATGCTTTCATCAGTGTCGTTTTTCCGGTTCCGGAATTCCCACTCAATAAAATACTATCTCCTCGTCTTGCCTCTAGCCTCCCCTGCTCTATAAGAATCATACTTCCATAACCCAGCTTTTCAATCTGAAAACAAATGTTTTCCACACGTTCCAGCGGCAGAGTTCCTTCTGGTTCCCGATGTGCTTCCAATCCCTGGATAAACTCTTTTACTCCTTTTAAATCTCGCAGACCAAGGTTCCAGCTTACCAGGCTTCCAAGTCCCGACATATAGAGAGAAGATACCATACTGACCAGAATAAACGCTGCCGTATCCATCTTTCCCTGCGCCAGCAAAATCGCCGTATAGAAATAAACCAGATTTTGCAACAGGCGAATCCCTGCCGAAAGCGTGGTGCTGATATTCTGTGCAAATTGATTAACTCCTGCATTTTCTTCATGAATGCTTCTGATAAACGGGCGAAGCATCGACAAAATTCCCTCCGGCTTTCCTTCCTGCTTCATATAATCTATCTGCCCGGTAATGGAAAGCAGATTTTTAAAACAGGACGCCGTTCTTTTTTGCAACTCCATGCTTCGATTCTGCAACGCCTGATTTAGCCGTTTATAACCCAATATCTGAACTACCAGCAACGCCGCCAAAAAAAATGCTACCATAAAATTTTCCCGCAGCACAAGCAAAAAGGCGGTTAAAACTGTGGCTATCGCTATCACCCCTTTGGAGACACCCTCTATATAAACATCGTATAAAGTGTTGGCGCATATTGCAATTCGTTCTGACAAATAGGTTGGCTCCTGCTTCGTCAAATAATGGTAATCCGCCTGAAGCATCCGTTCATACAGTTTTTCATGCTGCGCTGTCTTAAAGCGAACCGCATAAACCCGGAACAGATGGTTAAGTAACATTTTTGCCAGATAAGAAAACAAACATAATGGCAAAAGAACCCCTAAAAAAGCCCAAAAAGAATAGAGCATTCCGGCTTTATACCAATTCAAAAAAATCGAAATAGCAACCGGAATCATAAAATCCAACAATGCCGTTACTATAGAAAGTAAACTGGTAAAACAAAGCAAGCCTATCATACGAGGCTTCCAAATAGAAGCTGTTTTTACCCGATGATTCATAACATAAAAACCTCCGTTTCTGCTTTTTTGACAACGAGACAACAGGATCTGCAGCTCCTTTGCAACCGCTGTCATACTACCTTTTATTATAAATACAGAAACAGAGGCAAACCAGTGGAAATCCAATGACTTTTTCCACTTGACAATGCTCTTTTA
This sequence comes from uncultured Lachnospiraceae bacterium, assembly GCA_910585655.1. Taxonomy (GTDB): domain Bacteria; phylum Bacillota; class Clostridia; order Lachnospirales; family Lachnospiraceae; genus MGBC131033. The sequence goes on along the minus strand of CAJUFW010000104.1, from coordinate 561 downwards.
TATGTTTTGTAGCAGCTCCACTACCTTACCGATCAGTTCCAAGTCTCCTACTAAAGCAAAGCTGCCGACTTCTCTTTTTTCATCATAATAAAAAGAAAATCTCCCTCGATCCTCCGGTTCTTTCCCTTCATTTAACAGTTCTGTCACTTTCCCACACACCTGCAGAACCTCTTCTTGTCCTCCCGGCAAATCATACAGAAAACAGCTCGTTGGCACGGACCTAGGAAATCCATGCAGAAAATCTCCCGCAACTGTCTGATGCTTTATTTTTACCCCTTGCCGAACAAATCTTGAAGAAAAAAACTCTGCCAGATCTTCTTTTGTAAAATACCATTTACCCCGTTCTTTTTCTCCCCGAAGCAACCCCTTTTGTATATAATTACGCAGCGTCCTTTTTGTAAAAGCTGTTATTTCAGAAAGTTCTTCTAATGTATAACGCCTTTTTATTGACATACATACTCCTTCTATTCTCCATAAACCGTTTCATATTGCGCATCCGTCAACCTCATCATAACGGTAAATGCGCCAGCCTCAGCAAAGATGTTACACAGAAGCTTTTTC
>CAJUFW010000103.1:9122-12044 GCA_910585655.1 uncultured Lachnospiraceae bacterium | reverse complement strand
TATCCGGTTTCTATATAAAACAAATTTCACAATGAAGCGGACTTCACAGTGAAGTAAGCTTTATAAGTAGGCTTTATTGTGAAGTAAACTTCATATGAAGTTTACTTCATTATATCACGTTGTTTTTTCTCTGTCAAGAACCGTTCTATCCCTATTGCCGATAATAACTTAAAAAGTCTGCCAGACCGTCCACGGCATCTTTTAACACTTCAATTCGCGGCAGATAAACCACCCGGAAATGATCCGGCTGTTTCCAGTTAAATCCTCCCCCATGGATAATCAAAATTTTCTTCTCCCGTAATAAATCAAGGGCAAATTTTTCATCGTCTACAATATGAAACTTCTTTGTATCCAGTTTTGGAAAGATATAAAAAGCCGCCTTTGGCTTTACCGCACTGATTCCTGGAATATCATTTAACGCCTGGTAAATAAAATCCCGCTGCTCGTACACACGTCCGCCCGGCACGATATAATTGTGAACACTCTGATAGCCGCCAAGTGCGGTCTGTACAATCGACTGCGCCGGTACGTTGGAGCAAAGCCGCATATTAGAGAGCATATTCAGCCCCTCCATATAATCCCTTGCAATCCGTTTATTCCCGCTTAATACCATCCAGCCAATCCGAAAGCCCGCTATCATATGAGACTTGGAAAGCCCGCTGAAGGTAACGCAAAACAAATCCGGCGCCAGCGAAGCAATCGAAATATGTTCTTCCTCATCCATCACCAGCCGATCATAAATCTCATCCGAAAAAAGAATCAACTGATGTTCCCTCGCAATTTCTACGATTTGCTCTAACACTTCTTTCGGATAAACCGCCCCGGTCGGGTTATTCGGATTGATAATAACGATTGCTTTTGTCCGATCTGTCACCTTTTTTCGGATGTCCTCCATATCCGGATACCACTCCGCCTCCTCATCGCAAATATAATGCACCGCCGTTCCTCCTGCCAAAGTAACGCAGGCGGTCCACAGTGGATAATCCGGAGCAGGCACCAGTACCTCGTCCCCGTTTTCCAGCAAAGCCGACATACTCAAATTGATCAGCTCGCTTACTCCGTTTCCGGTATAAATATCCTCAATAGACACATTCGGTATCTGTTTGATCTGGGCGTACTGCATAATCGCCTTCCGTGCGGAAAAAAGCCCTTTCGCCGCAGAATATCCCTCGCATTCTGTCAGTTGCCTCTGCATATCATAAATCACTTCATCCGGAGTGCGAAAACCAAACGGCGCAGGATTACCGATATTCAGCTTTAAGACACTGACGCCGTTTTCCTCCATCCGAGTCGCTTCGTCTACTACCGGTCCTCTGACGTCATACAAAACATGATCCAATTTCGATGATTTTTTTATTTCTTTCATAACAGCTTCCTCCTTTTTTGTCTGAACCATTCTTATTTCCTCTTCCATCCGTTCCTGCTCTGCCTTTTCCTCTTGCTCTCTGTCAGCTCCTTCTCCTGTACACAACCATTCTTCGCTCACCTCCAAAACCGAGGCTAAAAATTGGGCGACCGTTTTTCTAGGTAGGGCTCTTCCGCTCACGTATTGGCTCATCTGTCCTTTTCCCAGCTTGACCCCCGCTGCTTCTGCCATTCTTATGATATCCACCTGCTTGAGATGCTGATGATACATAGCGCAGTTTAGACGTTCTGCAAATTGTTTATGTTCCATAGTTCTTTTCCTTTCTGTTCTCCTTTTTTCTATTTTTTCTGTCTCATTTCTTACTGTCTCATTTTTTAAATTGTTTCAGGTTTTTCAAAGATAAGTTCATTTTAAATTTCATCCCGTTTCCAATTATTCTAAACTTTCGTTTCATCTTTTCTATAAAGTTTAGATTATGCTCTATTCAAAAAGTTTATTTTTTTGATATTATCATATTCCAGAAAAAAGTTCAAGTAAAAGTTCATTTTCGATTTATAAGCTTACCCTCCCCTATTCCGAATCTAAATTGCCGAATAATTGACTTTATTAGACGAATCAACATTGACATTTTTCCTTTCTACGCATACAATATGGATAAGTATTCTGGAAAAAGCAAAGGAGATGTTATTATGCCTAACATCCTGATTTCCGGCTCTGATATCAGCCGGGCTAACTATGAAAATGCGCTGCATGCCGTCGGCGCCTCGTATGGTTCCTTTTATCTGCCAAAAGTAACCGAAGATCCCATCAGCCCTTCTTTTTTAAGCTCCTACGACGGTCTTTTACTGGCAGGGGGCGGAGATGTGAACCCGGAGTTGTTCGGACAGTCAAATACTGCTTCCGGCACTCCTGATCCGGAACGTGATCGCATCGAATTGGAACTGATTTCTTCCTTTATAAAAGCAGGCAAGCCGATTCTTGGTATCTGCCGTGGTTTTCAAATCGTCAATGTCGCGTTAGGCGGTACGCTTCATCAGGACGTAGGAGAACAGGGACACCTGCTCCATACGCCAGAACCGGGGAATACGCCTCTGGAGGATAAAGTACATCTGACCCGCGCGGCAGAGTTTTCTTTTTTAGGGCAGCTCTATGGTTCTGTTTTTTCCGTCAACAGCGCACATCATCAGTCTGTAGATCGCCTGGCGGATCCGCTGCTCGCCATCCAATGGGCTATGAAGGACGGCTGTGTAGAAGGAGCTTTTCATCCTGGTTATCCCTACCTTGGCGTACAATGGCATCCGGAGCGTATGTGTCTGGAAAAAGCACGCACGGATACTGTAGACGGGCTCGCCATCTTCCACTACTTCCTTTCCCTGTTTCAAGCCCTGTAAGCCAAGTTCACTTGAAATACAAAAAGTTTAGAATACCTACGAGGAGAATAATATGCCGAAAGTACCTAGAAATTATAAACGTAAAGATTATTCTGCCCTGTTGACAGAACTGCAAAGCTCTTACTCTGAGATCGGAAGAGCGTCGTGTAGGGAAAGAGTGTGTCA
>CAJUFW010000103.1:0-9112 GCA_910585655.1 uncultured Lachnospiraceae bacterium | reverse complement strand
AATGTGACTGGAGTTCAGACGTGTGCTCTTCCGATCTGCTGCCAAAACTCAAAAAAATACTGCTGTCGAAGAGCCAAATGAGAAACCGCTTACCGCCGCCCGGCGGCTGCGTTCCAGCAAGATGGACAACCGTCGGCTAAAATACGCCTATTCCAAGCGGCAAATGGTTCTTCACGACAAGGATTGTGATCTGGTAAAAAATATTCCGGATATGGAATTTGATATGGTAGAAACGATTCCAAAAGGCATGACCATCTGTCAAAAGTGTTATCGGATGGTACTGATCCGCAACGCGATTGGCGACGATGCCAAGCGGATCCCTGCCTATCTTCGTTTTTTTGATATGGTAGAAGCTTCTAACTCTGATTTGTATACCCTACTGGTAGAATATCGCGCCTCTATCCGCTGGGAAAATTCCTACACGCTTACGATCAAAGTAAACGACGACAGTTGGCAGATTGTTCATATGGAACGCGGGGAAAATCTGCTTTATCATAATAATTATTATATTTTAGAGGATTATTCCAGGCACTTCTTAAACGACTATCATGAACAGCGAGTAAACGGCACGCAGGATTTTCACCACTATTCTTATATAATCTGCCATTATTCCTGGGCAGAACATGTAGAAAGTATGAAAGAGCGGGCAAGGAGACAGGAAGAAGAGGCAAGAAGAGCGGCAGAACCAATCTGTAACTATATGAAGCTGCAAAAGTTTTCCCTCTTTTATGCCCACTACATTTTTGTAGACAGTCAGGAACACCTGGCAGACGCCCTCTTTCTCTCTCAGGGTATCCAAATCCACTGGGGAAAAGAATTTGCAAAGCCAGGTATTTCCTATCGTTTCCGTTTCTGTAAGGTTCGCAAGCGGCAGGAAAAGCAGTTTTTAGAAGCATTGCAAAAGCTCCAGGACGATATGCCGCTTTCCCAATATTTGGAATATGCCAGTTTTTGCAAAAGCTTTTCCTCTAAGTCACCAAAAGTCCGGGCAGAAAATCAGCCTAGTTAATTTTAAAAACTGCCGCTTTAGCAAATGGTTCCTTCTGCTTGGGGTGGGTTAGAAGTTTGAAAGCTTCCCGGAGACTTTAACTCCTCTGCAATTACCCGTAGCGCTGCTTCTAATCCCTTTGTAATCGCAGACAGCTCCATAAAAGGCGTACTTGCCGCCTTAGTAAGCGCCTGTCCGGAAGCATATGGAACATGGATGAACCCACCTAACACTTCCGGATACTGTGTAGCGCAAAGATCCAGCAATTCATACATGGTAGAATTACATACGTAGGTTCCTGCCGTATAGGACAAATGAGCCGGGACGCCTGCCTCCCTCATTGCCGCCGCGATTGCCTTTACCGGAATTGTAGCAAAATATGCCGCCGGAGCATTCTGACGAATCGCTTCATCCTGTGGCTGGTTGCCTTCATTATCCGGGGCAGAAGCTTCCATCAGGTTAATCGCTACCCGCTCTATGGTCATCGCTGCCCTTCCTCCCGCCTGCCCAATACAAAGCACTGCCGCCGGTTTATAACGCTCCATCAGCTCCTGCAATACCACCCCGCTTTTATGGAACACGACCGGGATTTCTTCCTTTTGAATCTGCATTCCCTCTATCGTATCTGGCAGAGCTTTGACTGCCTCATAAGCCGGATTGATCGTTTCTCCGCCAAACGGCGCAAAGCCTGTAATTAAAATCGTATTATTCATACTCATAACTCCCTTTTTTTATCTCTATGTTTCCCAGGTGAAAACAACCATCCTCCCAGAAAACCTCTGCCCTAAGACCTGGCGTATCCTCCTCGTGGATTGTCATACCCACTCCCTTTAAGCGATAACCGCCCTCCAGGAACAGCCAAATCGTTCCGTTCTCCACGTGAAAAGCAGCCTGTTCTTCCCATGAAATCCCCTCAAAAGCGTCTTCTCTCTCATAGGTGCTTTCGATTCTCTCTGCATCTGCCACCAGGTTGTCAAAAAGCTCCTTTAATTCCCAGCTTTCTTCTAACTGTGTTTCGTCAAGAACACAAGACAATCGCTCCTGTTCTGGTTCCCACTTCCAGTCAATCCGCTCGTTTAACTGCTTCATATAGTCTGCCTGTTCCAACATAAAAAATTGCAACTCTCCGTCCAGTTCCTTTGCCACTGTAAGTTTGTAAACAGACACTCCTGTCCCATGTGCCTCCGTCCAAAGCAGCGCTGCCTCTTTCTCTCCGTCTCCATCATAATCCCCGCAGACAATTTGCGGCATCGTCCATAGATCGAGTCGCACCTCTTCTATTAAGCTCCGTTTTCCACGGAACCGGAAAAACAACTCTCCTCCCGGCTGGTAACAATACAAATAGCAGTTTTCTTCCGGAACTGACGCCACTAAATAAAGCCCCTCAGAATCTATCTCGCTTGAATTAGAAACCAGTTCCAGACGATCTAACTCCTCGTCTGTTACAAGCTCCATCCACTCGGAAAGAGAATGCGGCTCTGCCGCTTCCAGCTTTTGACATGCTGATAAACATAAGCTTCCAAGAATAAGGAAACTGATTGCTGCTGTTACAATAAAAAATTTTTTCATTGGTTTCCTCCTTTGCGTGTGGTGCGATAAAAATATTTTTCTAGACTACTGCTTCTATAATTCTTTTTCCCTCACAATAAATTTCTTTTACACCAATCATTTTCTTCTTGTTAAAGTTAAAGCTTAACAAATATCCTTCCTCTAACTGATAATATTTTAAATAAGCAGCCAGTTGTTCCTTACCTCGTTGATTGTATTCCTCCCCATGCCAAATTTTCATTTCTATTACGTACTGCTGACCTCGATAATCTACTATCACATCCGTCCGCTTCCGATCTCTGGTCTGCGCCTCCACATAATAATTTCCTACTCCATTAATAATCGGTTTTAAATAGAGCAGAAAAAAACGCCTCCCATTTTCCTCTAAAAAGCCCTCATTACTGTCTGAATAAACTTCTGTAAAGTGCTTTACAAATTTTCTCAATACCAGCTCCATATTCAATCTGCCGTTTTTTACAAACTGGTTTTTGTCTACATCGCCTGCAGCATAACTTTTACTGCCAATCAGCTCTTCTGATAAAAATAAATTATAGAGTCTAGTTTCAAATATCCGATTTGCTACCGCTATTCTCCCAGATACATTTTTAATAAAACCAAACATCATTCCTATTTCCACTATCGTATGATCCGGATTAAACGGAAAACTTTGCCCGCTAAATAATATGGTATACAACATCTCCCGTAGTTCTGAATAGTCTGCTATTTTTTTCCTCATATCATCTATCAATGTATTGGGCGTGTTAAGAAAAGCTTTGACAGCCTCTAATATTCCTGCCTTGCTCCATGCTGCTCTTTTATCGGGAAATCCCTCTATTCCTACCAAAGTTTCATCTATATATTTACACAACCATGATACCAGAAATGGATACCCAGAAGTATATTCATAAAGCAACTCTGCTATTTCTTTTACTTCCATACCTGTCTGCCAAACTGCTTCATATTCTGCTAACATCCCAGAAATATCCTTAATAGAAAAACTCATATCCAAATCAAATTCTGCCGCAACATTCCACGGGCTATTATACTTATGCTCTTCCTCTGGTCGAATTTTCAATTTTAAATTTCTAATATCATATACTCCTGCTAAAATAACAGAATGAAAGGTTGCCAACTCCTCTCGTTCCAAATATCCATCTCGAAGTTGCGCCAGGAAATCCAAAAAAATCTGGTTATTGGAAGCGCTGTCAATCTCATCTACCATCAGTACAACCGGCTGCTCCACCAAAGCACATATCTCACCAAGAGCATTGAATAAAGCAACAAGGTCAAATTCTTTCCCCCCTTCCTCCTCTCTTTTCTCAAGTATTTGTATGATTGATGCTTCTCTCTCTCGAAAAGTTTTTTTCCTTGTGCTTCGACACAATTCCTCTGCAAATGCCGCTGCAAATGTAAACTCCGTCTGAAATTTTGCCGTACTCATTCTTTGAAAACTAAGAGACAATACGATATATTCTGAACGTAAGTATTGTTCCAACGCCTTTAAAGTTGTTGTTTTCCCATACTGTCTGGCTCTACTTATTACAAAATATTCTCCTCGATCTACCAACTTTTTAATTTTTTCCAAACGCTCTGTCAAGTCAACCATATAATGCCTTTTAGAATAACAAGTACCCGTAACATTAAAATATTTCTCTGCTTCTCTAGCCTTTGTTATCTCTATCACCGCTGTCACCTCTCTTCCAGCTTCAGCTTAGCAAGCGCATCCGCAAACGCTGTATTCACCGGAGTGGTGGCTTCTTTCTTCTGCCGGTTCATATAATTGGCGACATCTTTTTTGGAGACCCCGGCGCCCTCTCTCTTTCTCCGTTCCTGGAAAGCAGTCAGCTTTTCTTTATGCCCGCAGCTACAGATAAATTGCTGAGCATCGCCCTTACCGCGCAGTTCCATTTTTTTATGGCAAACCGGGCAGCGGGCGTTAGAAGTACGGGAAACCGTTTCCCGATAGCCACATGCTCTGTCCTGGCAAACCAGCATCTGACTGTTTTTCCCTTTGACGGAGAGCATCCGCTTTCCACAATGCGGGCATTTGCTGTTGGTCAGGTTGTCGTGGCGGAATTTCCCTTCTCCTGTTTTGATCTCTTCAATCAGAGCATTGGCATAGCTTCGGATATCGTTCATAAACGCCGTTCGTTTCAGGCTACCTTTGGCAATCTGCGCCAGACGCAGCTCCCAGTCCGCCGTCAGCTCCGGCTTTCGCAAATCCTCCGGCACCAGTTCCAAAAGCTGTTTTGCTTTACCGGTCAAATAAATATCCTGACCTTTTTTCTCTAGTAAAAAGCTGGAAAAAAGTTTTTCGATGATATCCGCCCTGGTCGCCACTGTCCCCAATCCACCGGTTTCCCGTAATGTTTTCGCCAGCACGTTCTTAGATGCTTCCATGTAGGCGACCGGATTTTCCATGGCGGAGAGCAAGGTCGCTTCATTAAAATGAGCCGGCGGCTTTGTCTTTCCCTCTGTAAGCCGAAAGGAAAGCCCGGTCAGCTTCTCTCCCTGACGCAGATCCGGCAGGCTTTGTGCCTTTATTCCACCGGACTCTCCAGAAGCCTCCACGCCAGATTCCTCATCTTCCCCGTAGTCGTCAAGCGTACCAGAGGTATCGGTATAGACCTCTTTCCAACCCGGGCTTTTTACGATCTGCCCCTGTGCCAGAAAAGTTTCCTTACCAATCGTTACTTCCAGATTCGTTTGTTCATATTCATAAGGCGGATAAAGCACGGCAAGGAAACGCCGCACTACCAGGTCATAAATTTTCCGCTCCTCAACCGTCATATGATCGAGCTGAACATATTGCTCCGTCGGGATAATCGCATGATGATCGGATACTTTGGCATCATTGACAAACGCCGCCTTGGCAGAAAAGCTCTGACCGGACAAGCGTCCCGCCAGCTTACGGTAAGGACCTGTCGCGCAAGCCTGCAGCCGCTCCTTTATCGTCGGTACGATATCGCTGCTTAAATAGCGGGAATCAGTCCTTGGATACGTCAGTACTTTATGATTTTCATAAAGCCGCTGCATAATATTTAACGTCTCTTTGGCGGAAAACTGAAAGCGGCGGTTTGCCTCCCGCTGCAGCTCTGTCAAATCGTAGAGCAGCGGCGCATAGGTTTTCTTTGGCGTCCGTTTTACCATCGTCACGGTCCCCGCCTCCCCTTGTAACTCATCCAGAAGTCTTTGCATCCGTTCTTTATCAAAAGAGCGAGTGGAACCAGATTTGCTATCCTTCCAGGTCAGTTTCAGCGAAGTTTCGGATTTTTCCTTTCCGTTCCAGCTTGCCGTTATGCCAAAATAAGACTCTGGCTTAAACTCCCGAATCTGCTGTTCTCTTTTGGCAATAATCGCCAGCGTCGGCGTCTGTACCCGCCCGCAGGAAAGCTGTGCATTGTATTTACAGGTCAAAGCTCGGGTCGCATTGATTCCAACCAGCCAATCCGCCTCCGCCCGGCACATTGCCGCGTCATAAAGCGCTTCGTATTCTCTGCCGTCTCTTAAATGGGCAAATCCTTCCCGAATCGCTTTGTCAGTGACAGAGGAAATCCACAGTCTTTTCACCGGCTTTTTGCTGCCAGCCAGCTTTAAAATCAACCTTGCTACCAGCTCCCCCTCCCGTCCGGCGTCCGTGGCAATGATCACCTGCCCGATATCCTGACGGTGAAGTTGATTTTTTATGATATGATACTGCTTCCCGGTCTGCTTGATCACCACCAGTTTAAACTGCTCCGGCATCATCGGCAGATATTCCAGCTTCCATTCCTTGTACTGCGCACCATAATCCTCCGGATCCGCGAGCGTCACTAAATGCCCCAGCCCCCAGGTGACAACATAATCCTTTCCCTCTAAAAAACCGTTTCCTCCCTGTCTGCAGGCAAGCACTCTGGCAATATCTCTGCCTACGGAGGGTTTCTCTGCGATTACCAACGCCTTCATAGTTCCTATTTCCTTCCTTATTATAATTTCTGATCGAAGTTCATCCCCCGCAGCATGGTTCCTTCCACTGCCTTTCGCCCCTGGTCATATGGATTTTCCCGGTACGTCAGCATCTTTGTACGAGTCGTTCCACCTGCAATATATGTCTTTCCACACTCCGGGCATACTCCTGTTTTTAAAGATACGCTCACGGATACCAGCCGTTTATTTTCCTTTTGACCTTCTGCAACCGCGTTCTGCACATGCTCCCGCTCGTGAGACATCACCTTTGCGGCTGCCTGTCCCGGCGCGATATGAGTAGGCGCCTGAAAAGAAACGTCTCCCTCATTGGACTGATCCATGTACTTTCGTTCCTTACAGGTCTGACACTCTGCCTTCTGCGTTTCCTTTGTTTCTTTTGTACCTACTGTCTGACTAGGAGTCGTCGCTCTGGCAGCTCCTATTTCCCATGTTGTTGATACTGCTCCGATACCTGACATATTCCTTCCTCCCATTTCTGTCTCTTCATCCTCTGATCCATTCTGTTTTTTCCAGTTTACGCCTTTTCTGCTACCCTGTCAATGAAATAAAAAAACAGAGCAGATAAACGATACGTTTCCGCAAGTTCATCTGCTCTGTTCTCAAATTAACGGTTATGTTCCTTCCATTTACTTATTTCTTCTCATTCCTCTCCTCTTTCTTCTTCCATGCCCGAAAAAGATACATACTGCAACAGGCTGCCGCCACACTCATTGGTGCTGAATGTAAAGTAATGCCGTTTATATTACCAATCACATTGATTATAATTAAAACGATCAATACTGCTGCTATTATGACAACTCCCTTAAAAAAATCCTTCATATTCTTTCTGGCTCCTTCCAAAAATAATAATTTATTGCAGATCATTATACCAGAAAAAGCGACAATTCCTTCAAAACAGTCATAAAATGCCTGATTTCATGAGTAAGCGCATTTTTAACATCACAAAATACGCATTTATTCCTCCTTTTTGCAAAGTAACGCTTGATACAACGAATCAAATACAGTATAATCAGAAAAGTAATTTTTGAAAGGAAGGGTCGTCAAAATGCTGTTCTCTTGTTTTCAGCTTTCCCTTGGTATCCGCAATGTTTATCCTAAGCGTATGAGCCTAAAAGCGTTTCTAATGCTTTATATCGTATTGCTGCTTGCCGGAGCGCCTGTAACGCTCCTATCCTGTATCCCCTATGGTCTTTTTGGTATTCTGGTAGCCGTTTGCATCTATGGATTGGTGGTTTACCGGGATACTGCATCCAGAAACGTTGGTATGGGCATGATTGGATGTGTGCTTACCGTTATCATTGATAATTTACTGGTCATTCCTCTAAGTATACTGATTCCCTCGTCCTTCTCAAATCAGCCCTTTTTTTCTTTTGCTATTGCACTTACTCGTATATTGCTGTTTTATGTTATTACGTTGCTTTGCGGCAGGGTGCTTAAAAAATTGTTGCTGTCAGACAAAGGGGCTTTGCGTCTGGAACAGACGTGGTATTTGATGGACTCTGTATTGCTGCTTCTGATAACGATTTATCTTTTTGATAATTTGATTTCAGGGCAGAACGACTCTCTTGGCAAAATGATATACAATAATGCTCTGCACCTTTCCGGGTATCTGCTTGTTATGCTTTTTTTGCTTTTGGCTATGCGCCGTTCCTATTTAGAGCAAATACAGGCAGAATCAAAGAAAAAAGCTATGCAGGATTTACAGGACTACACACACAATTTAGAAACCATGTATCATAGTCTGCGCTCTTTTAAGCATGACTATATAAACATTTTGCTCTCTTTATCCGGCTATATTGAACATTCTGATATGGAGGAATTAAAAAATTTTTTTGAAAGCAAAATCTTCCTGACAAAAAATCTGATTGATCAGGGCGATTACAAACTGAATCAGCTTAGTAACATCCATGTGTTGGAAATCAAAAGCCTGCTCTCTGCAAAAATGATTTACGCCCATGAATCCGGGGTTGACGTCACGATTGATATTCCCGATCAAGTGGACAGCTTTTTCATAGATACCGTAGATCTTGCCAGAATACTGGGTATCTTTTTAGACAACGCTATGGAAGCCGCATTGGAGACAACCCAACCGCAGATAGGCTTAAATATCCTTCAAAATGAGACGGGAGTATCCATTATGATAAGCAATCGTTTTCAGGATAACGGCTCCGTGACGCTGCATAACGTAAAGCAAAAGGGCTTTAGCACAAAGACCGGGCATCCGGGAATCGGGCTTTCTAACGCTCATAAAATCATCAGCTCTTATGACAACGTGATGCTGGAAACCACAATGCAACACGGTTGTTTTACACAACACATGGAGCTTGCCGCCGGAAAGGAGTAACCTAATATGCTAAATATCTTTGTATGTGAAGACGATACCATACAACGGCAAACTATCGTACAAATCATTCAAAATACGGTGCTGATAGAGGAATTGGATATGCAGCTTGTTCTGGATACCAAAGACCCTTATGTATTGTTGGAAAAGGTCAGAGCCAGCCATAACACAGGTATTTATTTTCTGGATATCGACCTGGGCAGCAATATGAACGGGCTGAAGCTGGCACAGCAAATCAGACTGTCTGACCCCCGTGGTTTTATCATATT
>CAJUFW010000102.1:11170-12059 GCA_910585655.1 uncultured Lachnospiraceae bacterium | reverse complement strand
CGGTTCCTGCATAATATGAATGGACATACCGCGCGGAAAACCATCCCCATGATCTGCAAAAATAACCGTCCCCTCCTTTGCCTGCGGAGCCTGACCGGACGTTACTAACACGGCTTGATGAAAGGAGTGACTGACATAGCTGTCATAATCTGTCGTTTCCTTCATAGTCGTCGTATCCACACAAAACACCCCGTTGGACTGATGTGTATTATACATCTCCCTGGCATACGAACAGATCAAAAGATCCCCGCGAAATGCCATCGCGCAATTTCCGGATTTAAAAGGAACGCGTGCTGTCTCATAATCATCTTCCAGCATAATCTCGCCTAACACATTTTTATACGTCCGATAACGATAATCGTCCTCGCATTTCCCCAACAGCTTCCCCGACGGGCTGTATTTATAAACGGCAACCGTCACCATACTGCCCAGTACTCCTTTCTCATCCTCCTGCCCACAGGCAATATAAAAATTTCCTCTCTGATCACAGCAGACCCCACCTATTTTCGGCATTGGCTTCTTTATCGTAATCGTATCCGTAATCTCTAGCTTATCATTGATATGAGAGAGAAAAACCGTTTTATCATTGGCATAGGCAATGGTATAAACCCCGTTCGGATCGATAAAATCACTGATCGGGCAGACGCTGCTATATCTCCCATAATTAGTCGTCCGTATCCTTGTTTCCAAAGGAATCTCTCTGCTGGTAATGACCGCCGTCTCTGCTCCCGCTTTTGCTGCCACCTTTATAACAACAGGCGTTTGTAATATCCTCAAACTCCCTGTCACCGTCAAAGACAGTGTTACGATTACCACCAAAGCAAATCTGGCAAAGCAGATTGTCGGTTTCTTGCTCGGATGTTTATTTGATATTTTATGATTCATAAGA
>CAJUFW010000102.1:4445-11160 GCA_910585655.1 uncultured Lachnospiraceae bacterium | reverse complement strand
CTGAAAAATGCAAAAAAGTGTACTTTTTTGTTACTTTTCCCCACCTTTAAAAGTATTCCTGAATCTTTTTTCTGGAAAACCAAAAATCTTGCTTGAAAAATCAGTAAAAACGTGATATATCTGCGTAAACAACGGCTTGTTTTACTAAATTTTTCAAAATGAGGATTGCAAAATTCTTTTTTTTATGCTATACTGTTTCCTGGAAAAAATAAGGAGATAAAAAAGTACACTTTTTTATCTCCTTATTTTTTCTGTTATTTCAAGCTTTGTATCTATCTGATTGAGGATTGACACCATCCCCCAAATCCAGTACAATAAACGCGAAAGGTGGTAGATTCCATGCAGATTTCCAGCCGTTTTACCTTAGCACTTCATATCTTTGCCTGTATAGAAGTCTTCGGCAAAGATCATAAAATAACCAGTGATTTTCTGGCTGAAAGCACCAACGTCAATCCTGTGATTATCCGCAAACTTTTAGGTCAGCTCAAGGGAGCCGGTCTGATTGAAGTAGCACGCGGCACGGGCGGCACTACGATCACAAAGCCATTAAAGGAAATTACGTTTTTAGATGTCTACCATGCCGTCGAATGTATTGGGCATGGCGATTTGTTCCATTTCCATGAAAATCCAAACCCGAATTGCCCGGTCGGAAAAAACATTCATCGTATATTAGACGACAAACTTACTCAGGTACAGACAGCAATGGAACAGGAGCTGGCTTCGATTACCCTGGCGGATGTAAAGCAGGACACAGAACAGTTACTGTGAAAAGCTGAGCAGAGAAAGGAGAGTTACTGTGAAATATATAATAGATGTTATAGCACTGATTGTTTTATATGCTCTCGTGTTTTTCAAAAAGTGGAAACTCAAAGGTAACGATAAACTGCTTGTCAATACACTTTTGTATTTATATCTTTCTTTTGTACTTTATTTTACCCTGATGCCAATCATAACCTCTATCCCATTTGTTCTAAATCATCCCTATACGCCTATGAATTTGGTGCCATTTATAGATGTTTCATTGAGAAGAGGGGATTTTTTACGACAAATAGGCTTAAATATTATCATGACCATACCTTTTGGATTCTTATTTCCCTTCACTCAAAATAAAACGGCTGTCTTTGGCAAAACGGTACTTTTCTGTTTTTTGATGAGCCTTGGGATTGAACTGTTACAGCCGCTTATCAGTGGGTTGCGTTCTTCGGATATCACGGATTTAATCACGAATGTAATTGGCGGAATACTTGGATATATGGGGTATATTATATTTAGACCGATTGTAGATTGGATGTTAGGATTTCTAAAAACAGAGAAATAACGATAATTTTGTTGATTTTTTAATTTAATGGATATACTGGAATATAGAAACATCTTATTGAGGAGGTAAGGATGAATGCTATTAATGTTTAAGATAAGAATAAATAGAACAATTTATGATTGAAATTTCGGAATTCTAACATAAATGAATTTTTGAGTACATCGCAGAGAAAAAGGGGGACACTCCCCCCTTTTCACCACTCGAACTCCACCTCATATTCATCTTCTATCAGACAATACTTCACCTGATACGCGCGGCACAGCTCCAGCGTCCTTGCATTATCCTCCAACACAGATTCTATTGTGCAGTCCTCATCTTCTCCCCGGTCTTCTATCACACTTGCATAGTGTCTGATATCTGCAAAATGGTTTTTAATATAATGCTCGCTCATCACCAGGCAGATATATTTTATATTCGCTAGATATTCTGCCTCAAAATCCTTTTCCCAGTCAAATGGAATGTAACAGCCTTCCACAATCAAATTCTGCTCATTTTCAATCGCTGTTTTTATCATTTCACGAACAATCGGCCACAGATATTCCGTCAGAGCCTGATCTTCGCTCATAGGGGTCAGCGTGGTATGCCCGCTCCGAATCAATCCCATCTTTAAATGGTCAATAGACAAATACGGATACTGATAAGTTTCCAATAATTTTTGTGCCAGAGCTGTTTTTCCTGTATGAGACGCTCCTGCTATCAAAACAATCATCTTTTCACCTCCTTTGCGACACCAGATTATTCCATTTTCATCTCATAATATTCCTCTTCGTCCTCCTCATCCATATAAGACACCGCATAAAACCGTTTCCCGATAACGGTTCTTAATTTCTGCAGATTGGACAGCTCCAAAGAGCCAAATTCCTGGTAACAAGTAGTCTCGCTCGTCTCGTTCAGCTCCTCATAAAAATCTGTAACAAACACATAAAACTCGTCTAAAATTCCCTCTATCGGCACCTGCGTCAGATTTCTTGGAGAGGCGTCCTCCTCCCCATAGCTTTCCGGCTCCATCTCAAAGGACAACGATGTTACAAAGATCATATCGTCGTCATATGGGCTTTTTGTCCGGTAAATACCCTCCTCTATTTTTTCAAATCCAGGTTCCGAATATTTCTCCGGTGTATAATTCTGAAAATTTTTCATCTGCTTCTCATTCCTTTCTTTCTTTTGTCCCGCTTATCAAGACCGTCGTTGCAATACAAAACTCCCAGCTCTTTTCCCCATTTTCGTATTGTCGGATTCTTTTATCGTATCTGCGGTGAATCATCTCCAACAAAGTTTTAAATTCTTCTTCGTTTAGTGCATCAGGAGCCATCCGATACGCCTTTTCTACACTGCTTAATTCCGCTATCCGGTCGTCATTGATCTGCGCCCGCGCCGTCTCGTCGTCTATATTATCACAATCCGGCGCATATGGAATTGTCGCTACAGCTTCAATGGAAACAGACTGGAATCCTTGCGCTGCGAGATAGGCAAAATACCTTTCAGTCCGATTCTCATATCGTTTGATTTCCCTCCTTCATCCACTCTTTTTTACCGGGATCCAAACCTCGCTATAATAGTTCTCATCCTGCGTTCCGTCCTTATAGTCGGCAGCATCACTATAATATTCAATGTTATAGCCTTCTGCAATTTCATACTGACAGGCTGGAAACCATTCAGAAAAAATCCGCCGGTTCGTCTCCTGCAGCGCAGCGGGCATCGCTCCCTTACAGGGAAAAACCGCCCACGTATGGGCAGGAATCTTTTCTATCTGTTGCTTTATTATTTCTGTGTTCTGCCCTTCTTCCGGATGAAAGTCGTCTGCAATCATATATCGAAACTGATTTCCTGCCATTTCTTCGTCAAAGCAAATCCCATACATCCCTATCGGCGGATTCCCTTCTGCCCATTTTAAAACTTCCTCCCAATACTGCGGAATTTCTGTATTGGACGATTCATAGGAAAATAGTTTGGAAACCCCGATCACCTGGAATGCCGGCTTTTCTTCAATCCGGTATTCCATCGTCGTCCCCCCTTCAAAAGAAAGCCTGATATGCAGCGGAGCAAAGGATTTTAACGTGCCATGATGCCTTCTTATTTCTGTCGGCGTACTTCCATGAAAACGGATAAATGCCTTGGTAAAGGCATCCGGCGAATCATAGCCGTACTTCACAGCCAAATCGACGATACGTTCCTTAGACAAGAGTAGATCGCTGCCTGCTAACGACAGCCGCCTTCTCCGAATATACTCGCCTATCGTATATCCACACAGCATGGAAAAACCCTTTTGAAAATAAAAAGCAGATACATGCACTTCCGATGCAATCCGGCTGACCGTCAAATCCCCGGTAATATTTTCCTCTATATATCTAAGCGCTGCCTCTACTGCTGTAATCCAGTCCATGCTGTATATCGTCCTTTCAGATTAAGGTTGACCATCGTTATCTACCTTTTATCATACACCATGATCCGACTCTCCCACAAGAGGGCTACTTAAAATTCTCCATTTTCTTTCCTGCTTCCAAATCGTACAAAGCTCCTCAAAATACCGATCCGGCTCCAACATCCATCTTGCCAGCCGATCAAACTCCTGCAGCTCCACCTCGGTCAGCCGATCCAGCCTTCCCTCTAAATAAGCAGGTAAAAACGTATAGGTCAGTTCCTGATTCATCAGCGCATGGAAATCATATATCAGGTAACGGATCAAAGCAGGCAGAGAACAGGTTCCCAGATTATCCGCATACACATACTGTTTTCCATCCGTTTTCCCATTTCTTACCGAAAGATATGCTTCTGCCACCCAGTCAAAACTGCTCTCCGGCATATCATATTGGGAAAGCGGCATCCCGCCCTCTTCATAAAAACCGTCTGCGTCAAACGTAATCCAGCGTTTTTCCTTTTCGCTGTAGTATTGATTAATCCAATGATCCATGCTGACACCCTCTTTAAAATAAGGTGCAAACCCGGCGCGGCATCTTGCAGGAATCCCCTTTGCCTTTAAAATAGCACTCATCAGCACCGACACATAACGGCACGTTACCACCAGCTTATGTTCCACGTTCCGATCCGCTCTAAAACCCCGCTCATCAAGCCGAAACAACTCTGCCGTCATAGCTGCCGCTGTCAGAAAAACATCATCCTCACATCTCATCCGATACCATGGATACCGATCCATATCGCCATACAGCAACGTTTCATTCGCATTGGTATTTCCTTCCTTTAACGTCACCCGGTGTATCACCTGCCCGCAGATCAACCGTCCCAGCACCGCCGGATCATCCGGTAAAGAACGGAAATACTCCTGGTAACAACCGGCATAGGTAAAACTTCCTGTCTTTTTGTAATGCTCTAATATCTTTTCGTTCATCCTTATATCCTCCCGATTCAACAGATTTTCCTCCCTTTAGCATAGAGGGTTGAAATCATGCTTTTGTGTCAACATGATACCATATCCTGCCGCCGCTCTCCCGATAATAAATGCGGTCTTTTGTCTGTATGGTATCAAGTTCTGGATCTGGTCGGATGTATCAAGATATCTAAGAGAGCTATTATCAACAAATGCGGTCAGTTCTTTTCTGCTTCCCAAAGAATCACCGGAGTTTCCGCTTCTATATGTTTTGCAGCTTCTTTTGTAGACTTTTCTGTTGCTTCCTCTGTTACTTTCTCTATCACTTTCTCACCAGCGAAAGTTTCTTCTGTAAAACTTTGGAAGATACAACAAAGCTGCTCACCGGAAATATATTCCTCAATGGTTCGCCCATACCGGCAGGCTATGGCATCTATATATCTGCAAAGTTCCACCGTAAAGTGATTCTCACAGCCTTTTGCCCGGATTTGGTTGCCGTAACGATCTGTCAGGCAGACTTCGCTTCGTTCTGCCGATATGTCTATTCCTCCTCTCATGCCCCTATTCCCGGTAATTCTTTCTGATAAAAGGCGGATCAATTTTCGTATCAACCAAAAGACTGTATTTTTTCGGATGGCGATAAGCATTCCCATGTACTTCTCGTTCACGATAACTGCGAAGCTGCTCCAAATCCAGCTTTGCCATATAAATTCCTTCTTTCTGGTCTGCCTGCAAAATACAGGTATCCCGCGAGCCTGGCAGCTCCGGCAAATATGCCACTCCGTCAAAAACACTGGAATTACCGTTGCAGTCTGGCACGGTTTCCGGATAATTACAGGTAGCAATCGCCATCATATTTTCATAAGCTCTGGCTCGAAGCTGAGAAAGCCGATTCAATTCCATCGGGCAGGCATTCGGCACCAGCAGAAGCTCCGCCCCTTTCAGCATTAAAATCCGTGCGCTCTCCGGAAATTCTCGATCATAACAAATCATCGCGCCGACTTTTACCTTGCCGCAGCTCGTATCCAGTTCTGTTACATAAAAATCCTCGCCAGGCGTCAAATTCCCCTCTACGTCAAAGTCACAGGTATGCACCTTTGCATAAAGCAGCTTCTCTTCTCCCTGTCTGTCAAACAGAACAAGGGAATTTCGTGGATTGTTTTTATATTTTTCTAAAAACGTTAAGCCAATCGCCAGCTCCAACTCTTTTGCCAGCCTGCTAAATGTCTGAACAAACGCACTGTTTTGTTCTATTGCTTCCGCCTTCCATTCCTCTACAGGTCGATTGTAAATGTTATATCCGTTGCTCCACATCTCCGGGAACAAGGCAATCTCCGCGCCCTCCGCTTTTGCTTTTTTACAAGCCTCTATCCCCTTTTGCAGATTTTCCTCTAACGTATTACCAGGCGCAATCTGCAATAAAGCAATGTTTAATAAGCTCATTCGTTTGCCCTCCTATCCTGTTCTTTGTGATACTAACAGGATATCATATTATAGAGGCTATTTCTATAGCTATCTGTAAAAATGCTTTGTTCGCTGCCCCATATCACCTGCGTCTGTTACACGATTCTTTTCGCTTTAACAGGACGCTCCCTTTTCTCCCGCTTTTATGGTCTTTACACCCAGCATAAAATAAAGGATATGAAACAGCCATACGCCGGCAAGGATAATCCTCCCTACCAGAATCCGATCCATCATGATAAATCCTGCCATCATCAAAAGTGTTACTGTCACCATGATCTTAACCTTTGTTTTTCGGGTCATTCCTCTGCCCTTTACATAGCTTTCCAGGTTATTCTTGTACAGCTTTGTCCCTATAAACCAATGATTTAGCCTTTCGGAACCTCTGGCAAAGCCAAACGCCGCAAGCAACAGAAACGGAAAAGTAGGCAAAAGCGGCAAAACGGCTCCCAATGCTCCTAACGCAACCCCAATACAACCAAGAACCATATACAACATTTTTTTAATTTTCATCTTATCTCTCCAATCACTTATCAGCTTACCTGCCCTTTTGTCTTTGACAGGCTTTCCATATCATATATCGTATCGGCAATCCGCATCGTAGACTGCCT
>CAJUFW010000102.1:0-4435 GCA_910585655.1 uncultured Lachnospiraceae bacterium | reverse complement strand
GCCTGTGAGATACCAACAATACTGTTTTTCCGTTCCGTTCCTCCCGTAAAGATTTTAATATAACGGCTTCGTTTAAGCTGTCAAGGTTGCTGGTCGGCTCGTCAAGAAGCAGGAAGGACGCATCATGCAGAAATGCCCGCACCAGCCCAAGCCGTTGTTTTTCACCTCCGGAAAGTGTATCTCCAAGTTCCCCTACCGGGGTATCATATCCCTGCGGCAGTCCCATAATAAAATCATGGACGGAAGCCTTTCTGCAAGCGGCTTCCAGCTCTTCCTCCGTCGCATCCAGTTTCGCAATCCGCAGATTATTCTTTATGCTGTCCTGAAACAAATGTGTTTCCTGGGTCATAAAGCTCTCCATATCCCTTAACTGTGATGTGTCTACTTCATTGATATTTTCCCCGGAAATTGTCACTGCCCCATCCCTTACTTCCCAGAAACGCATAAACAGCTTTAATAACGTGGACTTTCCACTGCCGCTTTTTCCTACAATTCCAACGACTTCCCTTTTGGGAATCTGCAAAGATACTCCATCTAAAATTGTCTCAGTCCCATAAGAAAAGCCAACGTTTTCCGCCGCTGCACCTTCAAACGCTGCCCTTCCCTTTCTTCTCACCTCCTGCACAACAGGCGTTTCGTCCAGAATGCCCAACACACGATTTCCGGCGGCAAACGTATTTTGCAGCGTACTTCCCAAATTGGCAAGCGCCATAGAAGGAGCAAAAGAGGAAAACAACGCGATAGTCGGAACTACTACCCCAGTAAAATCCAACCTGCCGTTTTGATACAGCCCTGCAGATACAAACAGCATACACAAATCAAATGCAAGAATTATCGTATTCGTAACTGCCATATTCCTTCCTGTGGTACATTTTATCCGTTTCTCACTTTCCAAAAGGGCATTCGTTTTCTTTTCCATTTCTATCAGACGTTCTTTTCCGCAACCATATTGTATTGTTTCGGAAAGCCCCCGCAGGTTGTCGAGAACAAACCCGCTTAAATTTCCGGAATCGGCACGAAACGTTGTGGCGGCATCCGCGGTTGTCTGCCCCTTACTGCCGAAGTTTTGAGTAATCATCGGTACTGCAATCCCCACGGTCAAATACGCCAAAAGCGCCAGAGCTGCCAATGCAGGGTGAAAAGAGCCTATAAACAGACTCATAATAATCGTATACAGAAAGGCGATTGCAGCAGGAGAAATCGTATGCGCATAAAACACTTCCAGAAGCTCAATATCTGAAGTAATAACCGAAATCAGATCGCCCTTGTCCCTGCCTTCTAGCTTTGCCGGGCAAAGCTTACGTAACGCAGCAAATACTTTATCCCGAAGCCGCGCAAGCAGTTTAAATGCTATAAAATGGTTGGCGGACTGCTCTGCATAACGTAAAACTGACCGTAATACGGCAAACACAAGCACACTTCCAAAAATACTTCTTAAACTTAAAGGGGTATCAAAACCAAGCAGCCCAAGTACTGCATAGCCGCCAAAGATTGTGATAAAAGATGCGCACAGATGCCCAGCCAGCCCCGTAACCACTGCAAAGAGCATAACTCCCATAAGAGGCTTTACAAGCCCAATCAGCCTTGCCATAACCGCAACTCCGCTCTGTCTTTTCATCGCCCAACACCACCCTTTCCATAGCGTTCAAGATTCTGCTGCGTATTCCACAGCCCTGCATAAATACCACCCTCTGCCAACAGCTCTTCATGACTACCGCTTTCTGCAACATTGCCTCTATCCATCACATAAATATTGTCGGAAGCCGTCACATTGGCAAGGCGGTGGGAAATAAGGATAACCGTTTTTTGCTGCTCTGCCAGCACATGAATTTCCCGCATAATATCATTCTCGCTTTCCACATCAATATTAGAAGTAGCTTCATCAAAAATATACACCGGGCTGTCATGAAGCAATGCTCTTGCCAACGCCAGCCTCTGGCGTTGCCCTCCGGAAAGGTTCGCGCCTTTTTCCATAAGAAAGGTATCCAGCCCGTTCGCGGATTTCAAAAAATCTGCCAGTTTCACTCGCTCCAGCACCTCCCACAGCTCTTTATCAGACGCTTCGCGCTTTCCCATCCGAAGGTTTTCCTTTACCGAACCTTTAAACAGATAGCTTTGATGACTGACATAGGTGATGTTTTTCATCAGCTCCGACTCCTTTATCTCTGCCAGCTCTTTGCCGCCGATTTTCACCGAGCCGTCATAACCCCGATTTCTTCCCATAAGAATAGACGCCACGGTAGACTTGCCGCAGCCGCTTTCCCCGACGATAGAAACAAAGCTCCCCTGTAGGAACTCCATACGAATTCCATGCAGAATCTCTCTTCCTCCATTGGAGGAAGCTCCTTCAGTGGGAGAAGTTTCATCATAGGAAAACCTAAGACCATCACAGCAAATCTTACCGTCCACCGGAAAATACTCTGTGTTTTCCTTCTTTTCCGGTAAATCCAGCAGAGAGAAAATCTTATCACTCGCCGCCATACCGTTCATTGCCACATGAAAAAAACTACCAAGCTGCCGCATAGGGATAAAAAAATCCGCCGATAGCAAAATAATCAAAAAGCAACCAGAAAGAGATACCTTTCCAGCCTGAAACTGTGTCGCCGCCATAATCACTCCTAACGCCGCGCCACCATAAGCAATCAAATCCATAATCGTAATGGAATTAAGCTGCATCGTCAGAACCTTCATAGTAATTTTACGGAATTTTTCTGCCTCACGGTTCATCTCCTCATGTTTAAACCCATCTGTCTGATAAATTTTTAGCGTAGTCAATCCTTGCAGATTTTCTAAAAAGGTATTGCCCAAAGCCGTATACTGCCCCCAATAGTTTGACAGCAGTTTTTTCGCCCAGGTCTGTACCGCCGCTATGGCAATAGGAATCAAGGGAACACAAACCAACAGGACAATAGCAGAAGGAACGTTTACAAAGCACAGATACACAAACAGCGTAAGAGGCGCCAGCATAGCATAAAAAAACTGGGGAAGGTAAGCGCCGAAATACGTTTCCAACTGCTCCACCCCCTCCACCGATACCTGCACGACCTCCGAGGTTTTCACCTGCTCCTGATAAGAAGAGCCAAGCTGCAGAAGTTTTTTGTAAATCTTCTCCCGCAGTATTTTTTTAACCGCTTTGGACGACAGATACCCCATATAGCTTGAAAAGACAGTACAGATAAAACGAATAGCAACCGCAAGTACCGCAACAAACACCATAATTATCATGTCGGCTTTTTCTACTCTTTTTGTAAAAAGAGACGCAAGCAGATCTGTCACTGCTGTCATCATAGCAATATTTGCTGCCAGAGAACACCATTGAAGCGCCACATTTCCTGCTATGTATTTTTTACTTTCACGGACTGTTCCGATCAGCCTTTTATCCATCATCATGATTCTTTCCTCCTCTTTATCATTTCTGCGATCGTATTCACCACAAAACACCTTCTTTATTATTCTTTCCTAATATAAATTAGTTATATCTAATCCATTAGTTTAAAAAATACGACTCTATTTGTTAGTAGTCGCTAATTCAATTTCAGTATACCTCTTTTCCCTTGCGTTTGTCAATACAAAAATGTTTAAACATCCGTACTAAACCTCGCCGCCCCTACATCTTCAACGAATATCGGCTTCCATATCGCCGAAAAATTTTGCAATAGGAAGCCGATAGATAGTGCTTATCTGCTATATTCTGCTTTCAAGGGAGCCAAAACCTCTGGGTTTTGTTTAATCCAAGCCATCGCGCAACTGCACAGAACCATGGTCAGCCGGTCGTCTATCAATCCCTTCTCCCCGTTTTCCTTTAGAAGCAATACCAAAACTTCTGCGCTTTTCAAATCTTCGTCATTAAATCCATTCCCCAGTTGAAGATACTCTAAGAAAGCATCCAACATTTTTTGAAAATCCTCGTCCCAATTTATACAGCCATTACCTAAAAACTCATGCTGCACCCTGCCTGCAATACGAATGATCTCTCCCTGCGCCGTTTGCGCTTTCCCATAAGATGGAACAAGATAATCCCAAAGCGTTTGAAATGCTTTGTCCTCGTCTCCCTCCGGAACATAAATTGGTGAAACACCGTCATGAATCTTTTCAGTCATTGTTTTTCCTCCTTTTGTTTTTCTTAAACAGATTACTAAGTACCTTGCCTCTGTCTGCTTCAATAAACACTTCCATTCCCCAGACCTGTTATCCTGCCCGGGAAATAAAATAGTGGTTTTCTTCCTATTATGTGTTCCTATTAAGCATTCTGATTTTCATACCACTGTGCCTGTGACATGAACAAAACATAATAGGTGCCTTTTTTATTAATCAGCTCATCATGGGTTCCGATTTCTGCAACACGACCATTTTCCATAACAATGATTCTGTCTGCAATTCTGGCACTTCCGAGTCTGTGAGTTACAAGCACCGTTGTTCTTTCATCGGATATCTC
>CAJUFW010000101.1:6576-12111 GCA_910585655.1 uncultured Lachnospiraceae bacterium | reverse complement strand
GATATCCAGTACACACTTTCCAAAGCCAAATCCCTTTTTCAGCTTTTCTCCCATCATCTGTGCCAACCCATCCGGCGCATTTGGCACGATATCCATAGAAACCGAAAGAAAAGCTCCAAGCCCGGTCAGTACAATCGCCACCGCTAAAAGTAAAATTTTCAGCACGATTCCCTCTGCCTGATAAGTAATCCATTCATTAAATACGTTGACATAAATCCCAAACAAAATAGAAAACGGCACCTGCAGCAGTATCTTTACATTCCAGTTCTTTCCCATCATGATGCTTTCAATCCCTACGCAAATCATATAGAGAATAGCCGTTGTCATCCCCAGAGAAAGCCCGGTCAGCTCTGCCGCCGCATAAGGAATCGAATTGATCGCCGAAACTCCCAGTCCCGTTTTCGTATTTAATACCACTCCTAACGACAAAACTGCCAGTCCTGCCAAATACACAATAAAACGAAGCAGCTTTTTCATTGGTATTCCCCTCTCTTTTCATTCAGCCATGCCAACACTCGTTGGTACCCCTCTGTGTCAAACGGAAAAGTCTGTTTTTCGATTTCTTCTGGCGGCGTATGCTCATAGGCGTAAGGCTCCCCCCAGACACTAACCTCAAAATAAGCCTTTGCGTCTTCCTCTTTTTGAACAATCCGGTAACGCATTCCCTGACAGCTTCCCGTAAAAGGCTGTTTGTAGGTATAAAATTGAAACGGTAAAATATCCTTTGCCGTAATCTCCATCGTTTCCTCCCCCTTAACAGCTTTCGCGACAGTTTACCGCTTTGCCGCCTCTTTTATAAAAAACTCTTCATACCACAGTAAAAAGCTATACACCGTCCAGATTTTTTTCATATTCAATGCTTTTCCTTCTTTGTGATCTTCTAACAGTTTCAGGATAGCCTTCTGATTGAAAAATTTTGCCGCTTCCTTGCTTTCAAAGGCTTTCTTTACTATCTGGTAATACTTGTCCTGACGGAGCCAGTCGTTTAACGGTACCGGAAATCCCAGCTTCTTTTTATTGGCTGTTCTCTCCGGGATCTGCTTTAAGGCGGCGCGTCGAAGCGCTACCTTGGTAGTCTCTCCATCTACCCGGTAACGAGTCGGAATCTGGACAGACAATTCGAGCATTTTTTTATCCAAAAACGGCACCCGCAACTCTAAAGAGTTTGCCATACTCATCCGGTCGGCTTTTTGTAAAATATCATAAAGCATCCAAGTGTGAATATCAACATACTGAAGCTGCGTCGGTTCGTCTAAGCCTGCTACCTCGTCAAAATAAGGTTTGACATACTCCTCCGGTTTTTTGGAAGGAATCGAGTCTGCCAGATATTGATCGCGCTCGTTATAATGAAATACATAGTTGTTCCGCATAAACCTCTGGTATGGCTCCATTGCTCCCCGGATAAGAAACCGCTGTCCTTTAAAGCGCGGAAGACGCCTTGCCACTCCTGCGGCTGCCTTTCGGATTCCTTTGGGGATTTTCGTATACTTTTGAAAATGCCCGCCCTCAATATACATCGGATAACCGCCGAACAGCTCGTCGGCTCCTTCTCCGGACAGAACTACCTTTACATATTTTCTGGCGTTCTGCGCCAGGAAATACAGCGGCACTTCCGAAGGGTTCGGCAACGGATCGTCCATATAGTATTGGATTTTTCCAGCCATTGCAAAGTATTCGTCTGCCGAAACTTTATTGGAAATATTTTCCACCCCAATTGCTTTGGAAAACTGCTGCGCATAGGAAAGCTCGCTGTATTTTTCCTCCTCATAGCCTACCGAAAAAGTCTTGACGTCCTTCATTACCTTAGAGACCTCTTTTACGGTATAACTAGAATCCACACCGCTTGATAAAAAGCATCCTACCTCTACGTCGCTGATTTTATGCACTTCAACGGATTTGGCAAACTCTTCGGTAATCCGCTCCTCCCAGTCCTCTAAGCTCTTGCTTTCATCCGTCTGATAACGAATCGTATAATAACGTTTGATCGAAAGCTTTCCGTTTTCATATTCCAAATAGTGCGCTGCCGGAAGCTTGTATACATGCTCAAACATCGTTTCCGTATCCGGCAGATATTCAAAGCTCATCCAGTCCGGCAGCCGCTTTATATTGACAGCTTTTTCAAAGCCTGGATGCTCTAAAAAGGATTTGATCTCAGATCCAAACATAAATTCCCCGTTATGCTGATAATAATAAAAGGGCTTAATCCCAAAAATATCCCTGGCTCCAAACAGCTTTTTCCGGTTTTTATCCCAAATCACAAACGCATACATACCCCGCAGCTTTTTGACAAACTCGCTTCCATATTCCTCATAACCATGCAACAGCACTTCCGAATCCGCACGGGTTTTAAAGTGATGCCCTTTTTCCTCCAGATCCTTTTGCAGCTCCATAAAATTATAAATTTCTCCGTTAAAGGTCAAGACCATACTGCCGTCCTCGTTAAACATCGGCTGCGCCCCGCCCTCTAAGTCAATGATTGCCAAACGTCGAAAGCACAGAGCAATCTCTTCATCTGCATACACAGCGTCCTGATCCGGTCCCCGATGGGCTATCCTCTCTCCCATCCGGTGTGCAATCTCCTTTGCACGCGCCGTCACCTGACCTGTTTCTGCCTCCTTCTGTTCCTGAAGTATTTTTGTTATTGTAAAACCGGCAAAGCCACACATTCCTTATCCCCACAACCTTTCTTTTATCTATCCATAACAATCCAAGCTTCTGGCTGTTATTTCTTTTTCTCTTTGCACTCTCTATTCAGTATACGCAATTTATCCTGAAAAACTCAATCCTGCTGCAAGGATTCCTCCTGAAGCTTATCAAACGCCTCCATACATTCCTCTACAGAAGCTCCGTTTAACAGCTCGCGGACAATCAGACAGGTATTTCCCCATTGCTCCACCTTCATATTAGCATTGGCTCCAAGTACGAAAACACCCTCATTGATACGGTCGTTTAACGGCTTTAGGGCATCAATACACTCCACCTCTACGTTTTTAGACGGTGAAATCACATGGTTGTGATCGGTATAAAGCTGTAGCGCCTCATCCGATAAAATAACCTCCAATACCGCCATTGCGTCTTCCTTATGTTCTGCCTCCGCACCTAAAGCATATCCAGTCATTGGCATAACCGGCATTGGACCCAGGCTGGTAGGAAATCCGATTACCTGCATGTTAAAATCCGGGTTTCCATAGGCGGTTTCTGTATTGGCGGCGCCCCAATAAGCCATGACAATCGGCGTTTTCTGTGCCAGAAAATCCGGTCCTTCTCCCTCGATCGCCTCATAGGTATACGCTTTCTTTGCATCAATATATCCTAAATCTATCATCTTTTTTACAAATTCAAAACCAGGACGCATATAATCGCTTAATTTTGCTTCTCCGTTGTTCAAGGCTTCAATTTGCGCATCTGTATCGCCTCCGTTGTACAAATCCGCATAGCCTATCGCCAGAACAAAACATTCCAGCCACCAACGATTGGCACCAACCGGAGTTTCGATTCCATTTTCCTTTAATACCCGGCAGCATTCCAAAAACTCCTCCGGAGTATTCGGTAGTTCCAACTGGTATTGATCAAATATATCCTGATTGATAAACAACCCATAGGCTACCACCTCCTGTGGAATTGCTACCAGCTTTCCGTCAATGGTATTTGCCAATTTAACCACTTCTCTTAGATTTTTGGCGCAGTCCAGTTCCGAAAGATCGGCTAATTTTCCTTCCTTTCCCAAGACATGAGTCACATCCGGATTGAGCAGGTATAAATCATCCATATCATTTCTGGCACGATCGGTGATTACCTCATCATAAGTTTTATCTTGGTAATCCTCCGCAGTATACGTCCGATATTCCACATATACGTCCAATCGCTCTTCTGCCATCAATACCGTCAGTTCATGAGCTGTTCTTGCTACATTGTCCGCATTTGGATTCGATTTTTCCATCGGTCCAAATAAATTGACGACTTTCTTTTCTCCTTCTTCTTCCTCCATCAGATTGATGTTAGAAGAGTCCCTCCATCCGCAGGCAGACAATCCTATCAGCAATACCACTGTCAAAATCATACCTACCGCTTTTTTCATGAATCTATTTCCCTTCTCCTTACATATTGATTGATTGTCTTTTTTAGCAGTTCCAGATCTACCGGCTTTGCCACATGAGCATCCATTCCGGCGTTCATCGCATCCCGGACATCTTCCGCAAAAGCATTTGCTGTCATAGCAATAATCGGTATTGTCTTTGCGTCCTCCCGATTCAAAGCACGGATTTGTTTTGTTGCCTCATAGCCATTCATCACCGGCATCTGTACATCCATTAAAATAGCGTCAAATTCTCCGACCGACGCCTGGCAGAATCGCTCCACTGCCTGCTTGCCGTTTACTACAATCTCACAGGTCGCCTCCTCAATACTAAGCACTTCCCGCAAGATTTCATAATTGATTTCGTTGTCCTCTGCCACTAAGAAATGATATCCTTTCAGGCTTTCTATCTCTTCCGGCACCTTTTTACTGCCCTCTTCCTCCCACTCTGCATAAAGCTCCCGCAGCTTTTCCTTAAATGCCGAAACAAAGAATGGTTTTGTCAAAAATCCATCAATCCCCGCCTGTAACGCTTCTTCCTCTATCATATCCCAATCATATGCCGTCAGCAACAAAATCGGAACTCGTTCAGATATCTCTGTCCGTATTTTCCTGGCTATCTCTATACCGTTCATACCAGGCATTTTCCAGTCCAGCAACACCAGCTGATACGGATGTTCAGCCGCAGCCGCTTCTTCCAGCGTATGAATCACCTCTTCTCCCTGATGTCGTACGACAACGGAAACACCAGTATCTTCCATCAGAGAACAGATGCCCTCACAGACATCTTTGTCATCGTCCACTACCAGCATAGGAGAAATCCCATAATGCTCCCAAAAAGAAGCATCCTCTTCCTGCTCGGCAATCCGTAATTCCAGTTCTACGATAAACAGACTTCCTTTATTTACCTCACTGTGTACTTCTATTGTCCCGCCCATCAGCTCTACGATATTTTTTGTAATCGCCATCCCAAGCCCGGTTCCCTGTACTTTGTTGGTGGTACTGTTCTCCGCCCTTGTAAACGCATCGAAAATCACCTTTAAATACTCTGGCGTCATGCCAAAACCGTTGTCCTCTACCTCAATCCTGATTCGTTCATATTGGCTTGACCGCTGCTCCAAGCCAATGATACGAAGCCATATACTGCCGCCCTCCTGTGTATACTTTACCGCATTGGAAAGCAGGTTAATCAAAATCTGGTTTAAGCGTGTCTCATCTCCAATCAGCACTTCATGCTTGATTCCGGTCACGGAAACGTCAAAACTCTGTCCCCTGTTTTTGGCAGCCGGACGGATGATCGCATCAATTGAGGAAATCATACTGCTTAACATAAATTCCCCAAGTGTAAGTACCGCCTTCCCGCTTTCGATTTTCGAGACATCCAGCACATCGTTGATTAAACCCAGCAAATGCTGACCGGAAGCTGTAATCTTTTTTGTATATTCCCTTACTTTAACCGG